>JANOKR010000027.1:0-3125 GCA_031419315.1 Betaproteobacteria bacterium | reverse complement strand
ACGTGCCGCGCACCGGGGAGTGGTGGTTGAACCTCTTCTGCACGGCCGGATTGGTGAGACCGGCCTTGTAGCCGACCGGCTTGCCGAGCTGCTGTTCGAGGTAGTGGTTCACCTTAGCGCGCGTGCATTCGCCGTCGGCTGCGGATAGTCCCTCCAGGTTGGATGCGGGCTGCCGATTCATATAGCTCGCGACCAGCGCCGCAGCTTGCACGTCCGATAGGCAGGCGCCTTGCGCGGCCGCGGCCACAAACGTGGCGGCGGCGGCTGTCACCACTAGCAGATTAGACATCACTAGCCTCCAGTATGCGGTGGAGCCATCGAGTATGCAGCGCTCAACCGCGCGGGACGAGTGCGTTTACCGCCGGTTCGGGGAATGTGGGTCACCTATGGGAGACAACCTGATAAGTACGCTTTTCACTACTTCGTTACCGGCGACGCACCCAACTGTGGAGGTTGAGGAAGCGGCGACTTGTCGACGGGCGGAGGAACTCCGACGAAAACAGGGCGAGCACTACGACTGGCTTCGGCTTTAAGGTTTTCAGAGAACTTCTCGATCAACAGCCGGAAGAGATCGGCAAACTCCTTGTCGTCTTTTATCATTCCGTTGATCCGGTACTGGCACAGCGCGTATATACCGATGCGAAAGCCATCGAGGGACGGCGTCCGGTCAGCCATTACAGTAACCGCTGTAGCGAACTGATCGCGCCCGCTGAGCCCAGCCGCGGCCACGCCCTCCTTCTTTACGGAAACTCCTACGTCGGCCTGTGCCGCTACGGAGGTTGCCGAGTCCGGAGGAGGCTCTGCGCAGAACAATCCCTTGTTGGGGCCCGCGGTGAGGACCAAGACGGTTCTTCGGTCGGCCGACAGAGACACGGTACTCACGAGGTCCTTGATGTTGTCCTCAACAACAGGTCGGTAGAAGAACGGCTGAGTCCAACTGGCGCATCCCGCCAGTTCGCTCAGCGCCACAGCCACAGCCGCATAACGGATAGCTGTGTTGACGACGGGCCGTTCCGATCGCTGGCGCTGAACGCACGACTTGAGCATGTAGCCTCCGAAATCAAGTTCACCCGAGAAATGTAGGATAAGTGCCGCAGCAATCCCTGCGGCAAATTAGGGAGAGCACGCGCGATTTGCTCGCCATTCTTCAAGGCTCCTGAGGTCAGACGGCACGGTCTGAGGCCGTGTTCGGAACCTTAACCGCCCCGTGTGCCGCCTACCTGTGTGTGCCCACTACTGCCCAACCACGTGCGGGGCCTCACGTCCAATACGACCGCCAGCTTCGGGGCGACGAGTTCAGGGCAGCGGATGTCGCTGATGGGTCGAATGCCGGTGTCCAAGAACGATCGCCATCGGGCGGCTGACCAATGCAAAGTAGTCGTTCGGCGCCAAGCACGCAAGCGGCGTCCGACCGAAGCCGCCGCCAACAAAGCCGCGCGTGGCTTGCAACGGGAACGCACCAGGATCGGGACTCTCGGCACCCCGGCCGCGCCCAGCCCAGCCGCGATCGGGGTGGCCGGCGCAGTGCGTAAGAATTTCACAAACGAAGCCGGCCACCGCGATCCCGGCTGCGTGGACAGACCAAGGCGAGAGCAGCCGCATTCAGCGCCGCGTCAAAGACCAACAACGGGCCACTGCGGGCGGTCAAGACCGGGCTAAAACGCGGCCCAAGCGCAGCCCCCTCGCCGATGGCCGGTTGTTGTGCGACTGAACGCGAATCCGCGTCGGCCCTCGCCGTTACGTTGGAGTGCCCCGATGACGATCACCGACCTCTCCGCCCAGGCCGGCAACGACCCCCGTGCACCGCTGTCTGTTGCCCATGCGGTGAACAGCTATGTGCCCGGCGCTGATGCCTCGATGCGCGGCATTCGCGAAGCGCTGGCTTGTCTGACCTGCCCGGTCGTCGAGCTGCACAGGTCGAACAGCCACACCCGCAACCCGTTCCCGCATGTCTCGGGCTTCGCCGAGATCGTGCGCGGCCAGATCTGCGGCTGGGGTCTCGCGTTGACGGCGCAGGGAACTGCGGTCGCGCTCAGTCGCGGGGCTTGAGGCCGGCATCGGCCTGCGGCCAGGCGCGTTCAACAAGGCTGCGCACCGCGGCCGCGGCGTCCGCCTTGCCCTGCGCCGCAAGTGCGCGCGCCAGGCCTCTCAAGGCCCAGCCGCTGTCCGGCAGCGCCGCCAGGTCGGCGCGGAACGTCGCCTCTGCGTCGGCCGCGCGGCCAAGCTGCAGTTGCAAGCCGCCCAGCGCAAGCCGCGCTCCGGCGGCCAGCCCCGGCGGCTCGCCGTCGTCGGCATCCTTTGATGCCGCGACCGCCCGGGCCTGCTGGGTCAGTGCCTCGTCGGTCCGGCCGTCGGCGGCTGCGAGTTCGGCACGCAGGCCGGCGAGCATGGCGTCGGCCACGCTGCGCATGCTGACCTGCATCCGGCGCTGGCCGACCGTCGCCCGGTCGTCGCCGAAACGCGCACCGCGGCCGTGCAGACGCTGCCGGAGAGCCTCGTCGCGCTCAGTGCCAAGCGCGCCGCGGAAGACGCCGCCGGCACGGTGCGCTGGCTGCGCCCAGAGTTCCACACCCAAGCCTGCCCAGGCGAGCACGCCGCCATCGAGATGGAGAGCGAGGGCGAGGAAAGCGGGGCCGAGACGACACCGGCAGCCACGACACGAGCCGCAGTGCAACCCGCACCACGCGCCTGTGGCCCGCCGGGCTTGCCGAGCAGATCAAGGCCGCGGCCGAGAACATCGCCGGCGCAGGCCGACCGCTCGCAATGGCCGACCTCAAAGCGCACTGCTCCGGCCGCGGCCGTAAGCGCGGGCCGGTGATCGTGGAGGCACTCGTCGCGCTCGGCCGCATGCGCGCGGTGAACCAGGCGGCGGCGGCCTGGGAGGCAGCCTGACTTCGACCTGGCACCGACCGGCGCAGGCGGTGCATCAGGCAACCTCCATGCTTCGCATTTCGGTATTCGCCTTTCGGGCGGCCGGGCAGGCTCATCAGGCAACCTCCATGCTTCGCATTTCGGTATTCGCCTTTCGGGCGGCCGGGCAGGCTCATCAGGCAACCTCCCGGTATTGGAGACGCAACGAGTCGATGCGATGCAGGGTTGTCCACGGGGCTTGGTTGTGGACAACG
>JANOKR010000026.1:0-10076 GCA_031419315.1 Betaproteobacteria bacterium | reverse complement strand
GATCTGCGTCGGGAACACATTCACCCCGCGGATGATCAGCATGTCGTCGCTGCGCCCAACGATCCTGCCCATGCGGCGGAACGATCGCGACGTCGGCGGCAGCAGGCGCGTGAGGTCGCGGGTGCGGTATCGGATGACGGGCATGGCTTCCCGGGTCAGCGAGGTGAAAACGAGCTCGCCCTCTTCGCCGTCGGGCACGGGTTCGCCGGACTCCGGGTCGACGATCTCGGGATAGAAATGGTCCTCCCAGATGACCGGGCCGTCCTTCGTCTCGATGCACTCGTTGGCGACGCCGGGGCCCATCACCTCGGACAGGCCGTAGATGTCGACCGCGTCGATGCCGGCACTGGCCTCGATGTCGCGGCGCATCGCCTCGGTCCAGGGCTCGGCGCCGAAGATGCCCACGCGCACCGACATCCGGCGCGGGTCGAGCCCCTGGCGCCGGTACTCTACGATCAGCACCTGCATGTAGCTCGGTGTGATCATGATGATGTCGGGCTTGAAATCCTCGATCAGCTGGACCTGCTTTTGTGTCTGCCCGCCGGACATCGGGATCACCGTGCAGCCCAGCCGCTCGGCGCCGTAATGCGCGCCCAGGCCGCCGGTGAACAGGCCGTAGCCATAAGCGATGTGGACCATATCGCCGGGGCGCCCCCCGGATGCGCGGATCGATCGTGCGACGAGGTCGGCCCAGACGTCGATGTCGGCCTGGGTGTAGCCCACCACCGTCGGTTTGCCGGTGGTGCCCGACGACGCATGGATGCGGACAACCTTTTCGCGCGGCACCGCAAACATGCCAAACGGGTAGTTCGCGCGCAGGTCGGCCTTGGTCGTGAAAGGGAACTTCGCCAGGTCGGCCAGCGTCTTGCAGTCCGACGGGTGCACGCCCTTGGCGTCAAAAGTCTCCCGGTAGTGCGCGACGTTGTTGTAGGCATGTTCAAGCGACCCCCTTAGGCGCTGAAGTTGCAGCGCCTGCAACTCGTCGCGGCTGGCGCTTTCGATCGGCTCGAGCAGCGGCGGGCGGGGGGTATTCTTCAGGCGCACTGCTGATCCTGTGTTTTGTGCGTCTCAGCAGTCTGCGTGCCTAACGCTGCACACCAACGGGCAGACCTTCAACCAGCGCACGGCCCTTGATCGTGTACGAGCGGCCGCGAAATGCCGCGATGCGCTCGCCGCGCTGGTTGCAGACCTCGATGTCGTAGACCCCCGTACGGCCCGATTTGCTGATCTCCGCCGCCACCGCAACAAGCCGGTCGCCCAAGCGCGCCGCCGCCAGCAGGTTGACGTCAAAACCCGCCGCGACCGAAACTTCGTTGTAGGCGTTGCAGGCAAAGGCAAAAGCGCTGTCGGCCAGCGTCGTGATCAGGCCGCCGTGACAGATATCGTGGCCGTTGAGCATGTCTTCGCGCACCGTCATCGACAGCATCGCCGTGCCCGGGCCGACCGCCAACACCTGCATGCCGAGCGACTTGGACGCGCGATCGTTCAACCACATCACATCGCGACAGGCTTCGGCGGTCTGCTGCGCGTTGGCGTTGGCGTCCACGGCGGCGCTCAGCGGCGGGTTCATCGAGGCGTTTGTCAACTCAACGGTCCTTGAAGACCGCAGCGCGCTTGCCCAGGAATGCCGCCACGCCTTCGGCAAAATCATGCCCGCGGCCGAGTTCGCGCTGGGTAGCGGCTTCGAGGCCGATCGCATCGGCGAAGTCCATCACCATCGCGGCGTCGATGACCCGCCGGGTTTCGGCTAGCGCCTTTGACGGCATCCTGGCCAGCCGCTGCGCCAGCGCGTTAGCCTCGTGGCCAAGCGCGGCGTCGTCGACACAGCGCCAGATCAACCCGATGCGTTGGGCTTCTTCGGCAGGCAGCTTGTCGCCCGTCATCGCCAGGCCGATCGCCTGCGCGCGGCCGACCAGTCGCGGCAGCAGCCAGGTGCCAGCGCAATCAGGCACCAGGCCGATCTTGCTGAAGGCCTGGATAAAACTTGCGCTGCGCGCGGCGATGACAAAATCGCAGCAGAGCGCGAAGTTGGCGCCGGCGCCCGCCGCCACGCCGTTGACCGCCGCGATCACTGGCACCGGCATCGTGCGCACGCGGGTCGCCAGCGGGCGGTAATAACGCTCGATCACCGCGCCGACATCCGCCGAGCCGCCCATCGCAGCGTCGTTCAAGTCCTGCCCGGCACAAAAAGCGCGGCCGGCACCGGTGATGACCACCGCCCGCACGCTGGCGTCGGCGGCGGCGGCCTCGAGCGCCGGCAGCAGCAAGGCGTGCATCGCGGCGGTGAAGCTGTTCAACGCCGCGGGGCGGTTCAGCGTGATCGTGGTCACGGCATCGCTGGTGGCCACCAGCAGCGGGGTTTCAGACATCGGGCATTCCTCGTCGGCGGCGGATCGAAGCGGCAGCGTCGATCAATCCTCGACAGTTAGTCGACCATTCGGTCGGCGAATTCTAGCGGTGTCCGGCAGCGCCGCGCAATGGCCCAGGTTGACCCGTCCCGGCAACTTGCGCGCGCTATCCTTTCCGGATGAGCAACGTGAACATATCAACGCAGACGTCCAGCACCGTCAGGCTTTCGAGCTGGGACGAGTTCACGACAATAGCGCGCGAGCTCGACGGCTGGGCTTTTCGCGGCCATGCCAGCGCCGCCTGGCCCTTGGTCAGTTCGCTGACCCGGCGCCTGAACGACTTCTGCCCCGACCGCAGCCTGTGGCCGCTGCGCGAAGAGCGCGCGATGCGCATCTTCAGGCGCAAGGCGCATATCTACTTCACCGATCGCCAGGCCTTGCAGGACGACCTGCGCTGCCTGGCGTTGATGCAGCACCACGGCGCACCGACGCGCCTGCTCGACTTCACGAAATCGCCCTTTGTCGCCGCATTTTTTGCGTTTGAAGGCGCTGTCGAAGATGTCGCGGTGTACGCGCTGAATACGCCAGTGCTCTGGTCGGCCAGCCCCAACTTCGACCCCGGGCTGGGTCGCGACCGTATCGACCCGCGAGAACCCGGCAACTACCAAGCCTATTTTGCGAACAACCGGCATCCACTGGTCTGGTTCGGCGAGCCGGCCGAGATGGACGCACGTCTGGTCGCGCAGTCGGGTGTTTTTGTGCTGCCCGGTTTGCTCAACGACTCGCTCGAAGAAATCCTGCAGGGCTACGAGCCGCGCCAGGACCTGCTGCGCAAATACGTGCTGCCGGCCAGCGCGCGCGACGATGCGATGCGCGCGCTGTACCGCATGAACGTGACCCACGCGACGCTCTTCCCCGACCTCGACGGCCTGGCGCGGTCGATCGCCTACGAGCTTGAAGTGGTGTGGGGCAGGCTGGTCGATGACTACCGCACGCGGCATCTGGACTGAAGCCGCATTGCCGTCAACGGCATGAGGCCGCAGCTTTTTCCAACCGCTCTCGCGCCGACCAACGCGGCCCTGCGAACGACCGTTTCGCGCGTTCCGGCATCGGCGCGCGCAGCGCCGGCACGGGGGTGGCCCGGCTACGTTTCTGGAATTCTTAGGCTCTCCGCCGGGCCACCCCCGCACCGACGCCGCGAGCATCAATGTCGAGGCCTCCCCGCAATCGCAACACCAGCGTTGATCTGATTTTTCAGCGCCCAGGCCGCCACCGGCTCAGCCGGGATTGGGGTGGCCGGCGAAGAGCATAAGAATTCCATAAACGTAGCCGGCCACCCCAATCTCGGCTGCGGAAAACAGTGTCAGCCGTGAGCAAACGCAAGGGGCACCAAATCAATCCGCCTTGATCCCGGCTTCCTTGATGACCACCGCCCAGGTAGCGGTCTCGCGCTGGATCTGGGCGCTGAAGTCCGCCGGCTTGCTGCCCACCGGGGTCAGCCCCAAGCTCAGCAGCTTCTCGCGCAAGGCGGGTTGAGCCAGCGCCGCAGCGATCGCGGCATGCATGCGCACGACCAGCGCATCCGGAGTGGCGGCCGGCACCATCACGCCGTACCAGGACGGCACGTCGATGCCTTTGACACCGGCTTCGGCCAGCGTGGGCAAATCGGGCAGGGTATCGGCACGGCGAGCTGTCGTCACCGCCAAGGCCCGCAGTTGTCCGGCCTTGATCGCCGGCATCAGTGTCGGCACCGCGCCGAACATGACCTGGATCTGGCCGCCGACGATATCCTGCAGCGCCTGCGTCGTGCCCTTGTACGGTACATGCACGAGGTCGACCTTGGCTTCGCGCTTGAGCAGTTCGCCGATCAGGTGCAGGCTCGATCCGTTGCCCGGCGAACCATAGTTCAGCTTGCCCGGCTGCGCCTTGGCCAGCGCGATCAGTTCGGCCACCGTTTTGGCCGGCACCGCCGGGTGCACGACGAGCACATTCGGCGCATAGGCGACCAGGGTCACCGGCTTGAAATCGCGCTCCCACTTGAATGGCGCGTTAGGCAACAGGGTCGCATTGATCGTGATATTGCCTTGCGGGATGAAGAGCACCGTGGCGCCATCACCGGTCGCCCGCGCGACATTCTGGATGCCGATATTGCCGGCCGCGCCGGGGGTGTTTTCGACCACGATATTGCGGCCGGTGCTCGTCTGCAGCGCCTCCGCGACGCTGCGGGTCAGCACGTCGAGCACACCGCCGGCCGGGAAAGGCACGACAAACCTCGCTGATCGGTCGGGCCAGGGTTGTGCGGCGGCGCTGCCGCAGGCGAGCGCCACCAGCGAAACGATCAAGGTGGTGAGCAGCCGATGCGGTTTCATGCTGGCGGGGACTTTTCGATTTGCTGTGTTCGCTGTGTTTGCTGCGCTTGCAGCGCGTGTAGCGCCTGAAGGACTTTCACTGGCGTGATCGGCAGCGAGGTGATGCGCACACCGACCGCATCGTGCACCGCATTCGCCAGCGCACTGGCCATCGGCAGGATCGTCGCTTCACCCGCGCCCTTGGCGCCGTAGGGCCCCGGGCCATGGCCTTGCTGCTGGGTGATGGTCACAAAGTCGCGCGGTAGGTCGTCGGCCAGCGGCACGCGATAGCTCAGCGGGTCGGCGTTGAGCAGCCGGCCGCCGTCGTCGTAGACCATCTGCTCGAACATCGCCTGCCCCAGGCCCATCACCGCAGCGCCGTCCTCCTGGCCTTTGCAGACCAGCGGGTTGATCGAGCGGCCGGTATCGCCGCTGGCGACCAGCTTGACGATCTCGACGCGGCCGGTCTCGGTATCGACCTCGACTTCGACCGCGCCCCAGCCGATTTCCCAGAAGACACATTGCGCTTCGAGCGGCGCAAGGGGGTCGAGCGCCGGTTTGAAAAAGCCGTCGGCGGAAAACTCGAAGCCGGTACCGCCGAAGTGGCGCATCACCAGCGGCGCCAGCGGCTGGCGCCGCTCACTGATCGCGTGCACGATGGTCGCATCGTCAAGTGTGAGTTCGGCGGCAGGCAGTCCCATCTGCGCCGCTGCAAAGTCCAGAATCTGTTGCCGCAAGGCGAGCGCTGCGCGCATCACCGCCTGCCCCATCAAGGCCACACCCGAGCTTGCGTTGGTGCCTTGGTCAAACGGCGTGTGGTCGGTATTGATGGCATTGAAGTTGACGCGGTCGGTGCGCGTGCCGAGCACTTCGGCCACCACCTGCGACAGCGCGGTGTGCGCCCCCTGCCCCATCTCGACCGTGCCGCACTGCAGGAAAACATCGCCCTGCGTCGACATCTTGACCCGCGCCTGTGCCGGCTTGTTGACACCGCCACCATCCTTGAAGCCGACCGCGATGCCGACACCCCGTTTGAACGGCGAATCGCCGGCGTTCGCTGCGGCGCGACGTGCGTGGTATCCGTCATAGCCGATCTCGCGGCAGACCAGATCCAGGCCTAGCTGCATATCGCTGTCGACACCACTCTCGCCGGGCACGAAGGGCTCGCCGAGTTTGAGCAGGTTGTGCTCTCGCATTGCACGCGGATCAAGCCCGAGCCGGCGCGCGATCATGTCGACCTGCGACTCCGACGCCCAACTCGCCTGCGTGCCGCCAAAGCCGCGAAACGGCCCGGCCGGTGCGGTGTTGGTCATCACGCAGGCGCAGCGCGAGTCGATGTACTGCCAGCGGTAAGGCCCCGGGATGCGGTAGCCGGCCTTCTCGGCAACCAGCGGGCTCGCGTCGGCATACGCACCGGCGTCAAGTTCGATCTCGCTGCGGCGCGCGACCAGCGTGCCGTCCGTCATGACCCCGGTCTTCAGGCGCAGGATCGCCGCATGCTGGGTGTTGGTGAGAAAGCTCTCTTCCATCGTCAGGCACAGGCGTACCGGTTTGCCGCCAAGCAGCGACAGCAGCACCGTCAGGGCTTCGGTCTTGACATTGTTCTTGGCACCGAAACCGGCACCGAGATACGGCACGTTCACGGTGATGCGGTTTTCGGCCAGCTTGAACATCCGCGCAATCTCCTTGCGCAGCGGGAAAGGGTTCTGGCAACTTGCCCATACCGTGATGTGCTCCGCGCTGGCATCGGCAACGCTGACAAAGGGCTCGAGGTGGTAGTGCGTCATCCGCGAGAAGCGGAATTCGTCTTCGAAGATATGGTCGCAGCGCGCAAAGGCATCGGCGCTGCCGGTGGTGTACGCGAACTCGAAGCAGACATTCTTGCTCGGGCGCAGCAGGGCGCTGGCACCGTCGCCGTAAGGCGGCACGATGCCAGCCGGCGCTTGATCAAACAGCGCCGGCATGCTGTCGGCCAGCGCGGCTTCGATGCTGGCGGCCACCGGCAGATCCTCGTACTCGACCTTGATCGCACGCAGCGCCTGCACGGCCTGCGCTTCGGTGTCGGCCGCGACGGCACACACGATGTCGCCGATATAACGCACGCGGTCGGTGGCGACGATCGGCTGGTCCTTGATGTAGTAGCCATAGACCGGTACGACATGCGCCGGGATGTCGTCGCGGGTGAGCACCGCGCGCACGCCGGGCATCGAGCGCGCGGCAGCACTGTCGATCGAAACCACCCTGGCATGCGCGCGCGGGCTGCGCAGCACCTTGGCGTGCAACATGCCGGGCAGTTGGATGTCGGGGCCATAGACAGCGCCGCCGGTAACCTTGGCCTGCGCGTCGCGGCGCGGCAGGTCGTGGCCGACCTGGCGCAGCGATGCGGTGGCTTCGTTGGTCTTGGCGGCAGTCATGGCGCGGCCTCTTCACGCAGCCGCCGCGCTGCAAGTTGCACCGCTTCGATGATCTGCGCGTAGCCGGTACAGCGGCAGACATTCGAGCTGATCCACTCGACGATGGTCTCGCGCGAAGGGTCGGGGTGATGGTCGAGCAGGGCCTTGCTCAACAGCACCATGCCGGCAGTGCAATAACCACATTGAAATGCCGCGCAGTCGACAAAAGCCTGCTGCACCGCGTGCAGGCGGCCCGGGGCGCTCAGGCCTTCGATGCTGAGCACGTCGCAGCCGTCGGCCTGGAAGGCGAAGGTCGAACAGCTCGCCAGCGGCTTGCCGTCAACCAGCACCACGCAGGCGCCGCAAACACCACGCGCGCAGCCGAGCTTGGTGCCGGCCAGGCCGAGGTCGTCGTGCAATAAATCGGCCAGCGTGCGCTCGATGGGCACGCTGCGTTCGAGGGCTTTGCCGTTGAGGCAAATGCGCAGCGGGAACTCGGTGATCACGCGGGCTTCGTCGTGGCCCGGTTCAGCCATGCTGGGCTCCTTCGGTGGGGCTCGACTTCAGCCCTTGCAGGCGCCGTGCGAGCAAGGCCGCGCCCGCGCTGCGCGCGTAGACCGCGGTCAGGCTCGGGTCGGCAAACGACTCGGGCAATCGGGTGAATGCCGCCGTCGCAACCTCGCGCGCTTCACGCGCCACCTGGGCCAAATCGCTGTGCGGCAGCGTCAGCTCCAGCAGATGTGGCCGCAGATATTCGGTGGCGACCGCGCAGCACAGGTGCAGGCCGTCGCCACGCCAGCGCAAGCCGACAGCGAAGGTCAACAAGGGGCGCATCGAGCGCTCATAAAAGTACGCTGCCAGATCAGCGGTATCGATGCTGATGGCGGTGAGCAGCGAGCGCTGCAGCGAGTCGTCGGACCACAGCGCCTGCGGCGATATCGAGCGCGGGCCTTGTGGTGTCGCCCACTCCAGCCGCGCCTGGGCAGCGGCAAGCAAGACCGCAGCTTCATATCGCACCCGCTGCGCGACGATATTGCCGCCCAGCGTCGCCGTGAAACGGACGCGCGGATTGGCGATGCCGCCCCATGCCGCGGCAAACCCCGGCGCCTGCCGGCGCAGCGCAGCGTGCCCACTGCCATCGGCATGGGTGACCATCGCGCCGATGCGCAGGCTCTGGGAATCGGCGGTGATCGTCTGCAACTCGGCAACTTGCGCCAGGGTCACCAGCTCTTGCGGATCGAGCCCTTCGTTGAACCGCGCGACGAGGTCGCTGCCACCCGCCAGCAGCACCGGGTCATCGGCGTCGCGCAGTGCAGCCAGCGTGGCTTCGATGCTGCGCGGCTGGATGAGCTTCAGGCGCCTCAGGCTGCGTGCCGATGTCGGCACCAGACCGGCGGCGACGACGAGTTCCATCTCAAGCCGCCGCCTGCGCCTGCGTGTCGGCGCGCGCTTTGGCCTGTGCCTTGGCTTGCTCGGCGGCGCGTTTTTCGAGCATCCGCCGCACCCGCGCCAGGCCGACATCATGTTCGTACAGAAACTCGCGCTCGCGGGCGTTGTCGGCCATGCTTTCGAGCACGACGCGGTCTTGTTCGAGCACCGTCCAGTGCAGGCCCTCGAGCCGGTTGCGGTACATGAAGCGCCAGACGTTTCGCTGCCAGCCTGTCACCTTGCGTGTGCGCCAGAAATAGACCTGGCAATGTTCGGCATCCACCGGCGTCGCAAAACCGACGATGCCGAAGCTGCCACCTGGCCCGTACTTCTGCTGGTAGGGGATCGCCAGGCGCAGCCACATGCAGCCGGTATCACCGAGTTCGACCCAGTCGAAATTGACGCCGCGCTGGCCGACCTTTTCGAAGATCAGGCCGGTCGGTGTTTTGCGAATTTGCATCTCAGAACGTTTGTCACCTTCGGCCATCGAGTGGGATGTCGCGTGCAGGTACGCACCATGCATCGGGTCCATCACATTGTCGATCGCGTAGCGGTAGCTGGTGGTCCAGTTCGACATGCACAAGAAGTGCGCGTGTTCGCCCGAGACCAGTTCCTCGGGCAGTTGCAGTGGCGCGGGTGCGCTGCCGGCATGCACACCAAACCAGAGAAAGACGGCACCGGCGCGCTCCTGCACCGGATAACTCTTGACGCAGCTCTTGCCTTCGAGCGGGCAGTTGGCCGAGGCCGGCACCAGCTTGACGGTGCCGGCGCCATTGATCTCGATGCCGTGGTACCAGCAGGCGACACGGTCGCCGAGATTCCAGCCCATCGACAGCCGCGCGCCGCGGTGTGGGCAGCGGTCTTCGAGCGCATGCACCTGGCCCTGCGCGTCACGCCAGACCACGATACGCTCGCCCAGCCGCGTGATGCCGATCGGCGCACTCTGCACCTGCCAACTCGGCACCACCGGGTACCAGAGGTCGCGGATGCCGGTGGCCAGGATTTGTTGGGTTTGCTGCTCGATGGTGGTGTCCATGCTCAATCTCCTTGTCTCGAACTCAAGCGCCCAGGCGCGCCATCTCGGCTTCGAACGAAGCTGCCGTCCAGGGCCGGCCGTCACCAGCGCAGCAGGCGATTTTGTTCAATCCGGCGACGACTTGTTCAAGCGTTTCAGCGCCGTCGCCGAAGACTTTTTCCAGCGCGTCGCCGAGCGCGTTTTCGTAGTCCGTCGGCGCTGCCGAACGCTGTTGCCAGACGATGTTCGGCGCCTGGCCGGGGACCTCGATATGGCCCTTGCCAGCGACGTTGTTCGGTGCCGCTGGTTTCCAGGGTTGGAGGTGGGGGTTGAAGTTCATGTCGCTCGCTCCTCTTCAGTCGGCGCCAGCCTGGACCTGGATCTCCTGGCCCACCACCCGCACCGGAAAACTCTTCAAGTCGCCGCACGGCTCGCCGCGCAGATGTTTGCCGGTAGTGACGTCGAAGACCGCGTTGTGCAACGGACATTCGATCTCGCAGCCCTCGGCAAAGCCCTGGGTCAGCACCGCATGCGCATGCGGGCA
>JANOKR010000025.1:0-7267 GCA_031419315.1 Betaproteobacteria bacterium | reverse complement strand
TCGGTGATGAAAAAATAACCTTCGTCATCGATCCGGCCGAGGTCGCCGGTGCGAAAGAATTTTTTGCCCTCGATCTGAATGAAGGCCGCTGCCGTGGCTTCGGCATGTCCCCAATACCCATCAAAAACCATCGGCCCGCAGGTCACGATCTCACCGGCCTCGCCGGCCGGCATCTCGGCCAGCGTCTCGGGGTCGACGACACGCGAATCGGTGCCGAAGATCGGCATCCCCAGGCATTGCAGCTTGGCGCGCTCTGGCGGGTTGGCGTGGCTCGGCGCGGCGGTTTCAGTGAGGCCGTAACCCTCGGCGAAGGTCAACCCGAATTCGTCGAGCAGGCGCTGCGCCACCGCTTCGGGCATCGCCGCGCCGCCGCCCGAAACGTAGCGCAGGCTGCGCAGGTCGAAGCTCTTGTAGTTGGGGCTGGCGAAGAGATCGATGATCATCGTCGGGATGCAGGTCCAGTGCGTGACCGCATGGCGCGACAGCAGCCGGCCCGCGAGCTCGCGGTCCCAGCGCGGCAGGATCACCATCGTCGCGCCGGCATAGATGTTGGCCAGCACACCGTAGACCAGGCCGGTGATGTGGAACATCGGCACCACGCCCAGCGAGACGGCCTCGGCGCTGCCATGGCCCCAGAGCAGGCCGCCCACCGTGTTGTGCATCAACGTGCGGTGCGGGTGCATGCAGCCCTTGGGCAGGCCGGTGGTGCCCGAGGTGTAGGGCAGCACCGCCAGGTCGTCGGGCAACGCGGCGTGGGCGCTGGGTGCATGCCCGGCGGCCAAGGCATCGGCCCAGCGCACGAAGCGTGCATCGGGCAGCGGTGGATCGCTGCGCAGCCAGTCGAGCACGGCCGGCGCCGGGGCTTCATTGGCATCGAGTTCGCCGGCCGGCATCGCGTCGGCATAACGCGTGACCAACACGCGCTGCAAGCGCTGATCGGGTAGCAGCCGCGCATCGGCATCGGCAACGATGCCGGCGAGGTCGGCACTGGTGATTGCAACGCGTGCCGCGGGGTCGGTGATGTAGTGGCCAAACTCGTCGGCCTTGTTCATCGGATTGACCGGCACGACCACCGCATCGGCGCGCAGGATGGCGTAAAAAGCGGCCACGTACTGGGGGCAGTTCTGCATGAACAGCAGCACCCGGTCGCCCTTGATCACACCTTGTGCTTGCAGCCAGCCGGCGAGCTTTTCAGCCTGCGCGTGCAGCTCGGCGTAACTCAAGCCCTGGCCAAAAAACCGATACGCCACTTTGGCCGGATAACGCCTCGCAGCGACCTCGAGGTTGAACCACAGCGACGTCGCCGGCACCTGCAGCTGCCGCGGCAGGCGGGCCGGCCAATGGGCATGGTGCGGGTGGTCACGCGGATGCTGGGGCAAGCGGATTCCTCCAAGTGATCGGCCTGCTCTTGGGCCGGCCTGTCAGCTTTGCAAACGCCAGGCTTGCGAGCGCCGTCGTTCAGTTGGTGCTGCGCTGCTGGTCCTGCTGGCGGCGCAGCTTCTGGCATTCCGCATGCTCACGCAGCTCCGGCGAGCGGTTGCACTGGCGTTCGATGCACGACCACAGCGCAAGCAGCACGCGGCCTTCACAACGTTCACTCGGGCTCAGCACGCGCGCCTGGATCATCGGCTCGGGGTCGCGCACGGCTTCGCGGGCCGGCTGCTGGCGGCCAGGTTGCGTCGCCGCGGTTGTCGGCACCGCTGTGGCTGCCGGCGCAGGCACCGCGATCACCGGCCCAACGCTGGTCGCCGGTGCCGCGCTGCCGGTGCTCGTGGACCGTGCCGACTCTGCCGCCGGCGATTGCCCCGTCGGCGCGGTCTGCTGCGCAGCGCGTGCCGGCGAAGTGCTGGTCAGCGGTGGCGGCAGGATCGGCGGCGCCCGCTGCGGGCTGACTTCGGCGGCTGCCGCGGCGGGTTTGGTGGCGGCTGGCAGCTTGGCCACTGGTACCGGTCTGGATGCCGCGGCAGCGGGTGCCGCGGCACTGGTGGTGGCTGGCGTTTTTACGGCTGGCGTCGCGATCACCAGCGCCGGTGAGGGCATTGGCGCGGGTGCCATCACGGCCGACGCGGGTGCAGCAACAGGCGCTGCTGCGGTGGCCGCCGGGTTCACGACGGCACTTGCTGCCGCGGCGCTGGGCGCCGCTGCCGATGCCAGCGGCGCCGGCGCGGCAACGCTGGCGGCGGGTGGCGCCGGGGCGCGGTTGGCCATCCAGACACCGATCACGATCGCCGCCAGCGCACCCGCGCCAACCGGCAGCGGCCAACGTTTGCGCGCCGGCCAGGCCGACGCGGCAAGGGCCTGCGGCGCGGCTGCGAGCGGCGGCGTGATCGAGCTTGATGCCGCCGACGCGGCCGGCGCGGCAGGCGTGGCATCACCGCGCGCACCGACGACCATCGTCGGCGCATAAGCATCAGCCCCGGGGCGCGGCGCGTAGATCGTCGGCTCGAGGCGGATGTCCTGGTTGCGCTCAGGCGCCGCGGGCTGTGCACGCGCTTGCGGCTGGTGGACCATCGTCGGCGGAAAGTCCAGCTCGATCGTCTCTTCACTCGGCGGTGCCGGCGGGCGCACGATCTGCGTGCGGTCCCAGGAGCCGGTGCCCTGCTCGGGCGGCGTCGGCACCGGCACATGGCCGGCGAGCACCTCGCGCAGCTGGGCCACGCTCTGCGGCCGCTCGATCGGGCGCGGGCGCAGCATCCAGTCGATGCAGCGCAAGAACTCGTCGCTGCAACCGGGCAGCCCCCGCTGCGCCAGCGGGATCACATCGTCGTGCACCGCACGCGCGGTGGCCGGCGCCGGGGGCTTGCCGAGCAGCAGGTAGTGCATCGTCGCGCCGAGCGAATAGAGGTCGGTCCACGGCCCTTGTTTGACCGAGCCGGCTTCGGCGTACTGCTCGATCGGCGCGTAGGCGGGTTTGAGGATCGCCGTCAGCGCCATGCTCTTGTCGCTGATGACCCGCCGCGCTGCGCCGAGGTCGAGCAGCACCGGCCGGCCGTCGGGCTGCACGATGACGTTGTCGGGCGAGATATCGCGGTGGTAAACCGCCTCGCGGTGCAGGGTCTCGATGGCGCCGAGCAGCGGCTCGACGATGGCGCGCACCCAGGCTTCGCTGGGTGTCTGCGTGAGCTGCGCGCGCACGACCTTGAGGTTGCTGCCGAGGTAATACGGCATCGCCATGTAGGCGGTGTTGTAGTCCTCCCAGTAGCGGTGCACCTTGATCAGCGCCGGGTGGTCAAATCGCGCCAGCAAGCGCGCTTCGTTGACAAACGAGCGCAGGCCGAGGGCGAAGGTTTCGGCATTCGCCTGCGACAGCAACGAGACATGGTTCGACGCCGTGCGCCCGGCCAGCGAGGCCGGCATGTATTCCTTGATCGCGACTTCGCGCTCGAGCGCGTGGTCAAAAGCCAGGTACACGATGCCAAAGCCGCCGATGCCGAGCACCCGCTTGAGTTCGTATTCACCAAGCCGGGTGCCGCGTGGCAGCGCGCTGGGTGGATCGGCGTCGAACTCGGCTGGCATAGACTGTCGAGGATACCAGCCGACTTTGTGTCAGGAGCCCCGTATGAGACCCCGGAAAGGGTGGGAAAACACGCGCCGGCGCCATCTTTTGCCGGTTCTGGCGGGCCTCTTGTCGACCTTGCTGGCCGTCTTTCCGGCCGCCGGCTTCGACCTCCAGGGCCACCGCGGCGCGCGCGGGTTGGCGCCGGAAAATACCGTCGCCGCCTTTCGCACGGCACTCGCCATCGGTGTCACGACGCTCGAACTTGACGTCGGTGTCAGCCGCGATGGCGTGCTCGTGATCGCCCACGACCCGCGCCTGAATCCGAACTTCACCCGCGACGCGCGTGGGCAATGGCTCGATGCCGCAGCCCCCGCGCCGGCGCTGAATACCCTGACGCTGGCCGAGTTGCAGGCCTTCGATATCGGCCGCCTCAAACCCGGCACGCGTTACGCCCAGACCTTCGCCGAGCAGCAGCCCCGCGACGGCGAGCACATTGTCAGCCTGAACCTGTTGTTCGCTGAGGTGGCGCGTTGGGGGGCAAGCCAGGTGCGCTTCAATATCGAAACCAAGCTCACACCGACCGAGCCCGCACTGACACCAACGCCGGAAGTTTTTGCGAAGTTGGTGGTCGATACGGTGCGCCGCGCGGGCCTCGAATCGCGCGTCACGGTGCAGAGTTTTGATTGGCGCACGCTGCTCGCGGTGCGCCAGATCGCGCCGCTGATCCAGACCGTGGCGCTGACGGTGCAGTCGCCCAATTTCGACAATCTCGCCGATGGCCGATGGACCGCCGGCCTGGCCCTCGCCACATATGGCGGCTCGGTGCCCCGACTGGTGCAGGCCAGTGGCGTGGCCATCTGGTCGCCGAATTTCCAGAACCTGAACGAGGCCGCCTTGAAAGAGGCGCAGACGCTGGGCTTGAAGGTCGTGCCCTGGACCGTGAACGAGCCCGAGGCGATCGAGCGCATGATCGGCTGGGGTGTTGACGGCCTCATCAGCGACTACCCCGATCGTGTGCGCGCTGCGCTGGTCAAACGTGGCATGCCGGTGCCTGCCTCGCTTTCGGCGCGTTAGCCGGCGCGTAAGCCAGCGGGCCTCGCCCAATCACGAACGCAGTAAGAATTTTCTCGCACCGGCCGACCACGCCGTCACCGTTATCACCCTCGCAAGGATCCGACCCGTCATGACCCGACCGACCCGCCGTGTGGTTCTCGCCGCCAGCGCCGCCCTGACCTGGCCCGCTCACGCCCAGGAAAGCGCCTGGCAACGCGTCGAGCGGGCCGCGCGCGGGCAGAGCGTGCGCTTCAACGCCTGGGCCGGCAGCGAGCGCATCAACGCCTACCTGCAATGGGCCGCGGGCGAGCTCGAGCGCCGGCATGGCGTCAGGCTCGAGCATGTCAAGGTCACCGACACCGCCGAGGTGGTGCGGCGCATTCGCGCCGAGAAGGCGGCCGCGCGCGCCGACGGATCGGCCGACCTGGTCTGGATCAACGGCGAGAACTTCCTCACGCTCAAACGCGAGGGGCTGCTGTTCGGGCCATTCGCCGAATCGCTGCCGAACTTCCGCCTTGTCGACACCCAGGGAAAACCTACCACGCGAGTGGACTTCTCCGAGCCGGTCGACGGCATGGAAGCGGCCTGGGGCATGGCCCAGCTGACCTTCTACGCCGATACGGCGCGGGTAGCGCAACCGCCGGCGACGCTGGCCGCGCTGCTCGAATGGGCACGCCGCAACCCGGGGCGGTTCAGCTACCCGCGGCCGCCCGACTTTCACGGCACGACCTTCGTCAAGCAGGTGCTGGTGGACCTTGCACCCGAGCGCGCGCCGCTGTACCGGCCGTACACCGAAGCGGCCTTCGTCAGCGCCAGCGCGCCCTTGTGGGCCTGGCTCGACCAGCTGCACCCGCAGCTGTGGCGGGGTGGGCGGCAGTTCCCGGCCAACAACACGCTGATGCGGCAGATGCTCGCCGACGGCGAGCTGAATATCTCGCTCACTTTCAACCCCAACGAAGCAGCGAACGAGATCGCCGCCAAGACGCTGCCGGCAACGGTGACGAGCTTTCAGTTCAATGGCGGCACGCTGGGCAACACCCACTTCGTCGCGATTCCCTTCAACGCCCGCTCCAAAGAAGCGTCGCAGGTCGTCGCCAATTTCCTGCAGTCGCCGGCGGCGCAAGCGCGCAAGGCCGACATCCGCCACTGGGGTGACCCCACGGTGCTGGCGACCGGCCGCCTGGGCGCTGCCGAGCGGGCGTTGTTCAGCGCTGCGGCGACTGCGCCCGGCGTCGTGCAGCACCCGGCACCGGCGATCGCCGAGCCGCATGCGAGCTGGGTCGATCCGCTTGAGCGGGAGTGGCTGCGGCGCTACGGCGCTTCTTGATGGCGCGCGCGCTGCGGCTGGCCTGGGGCGTGCGGGTCGGCAACCGTGCCGCGCAGGCCGCCGGGCTGCTGTTGTTCGCGCTGCCGATCGCCACTGCATTGCCGCTGGCGCTGGCGCCGGCGCTCGACGCGGCGGCATGGTTGTCGCTGTGGGCTGACCCGCAACTGCCGCGTGCGATCGGCGCCAGCCTGTTCAGCGCGCTGGCCAGCACCCTCGTGGCCCTGCTGCTGGCGATGCTGCTGACCACGGCGCTGCACGGTAGCCGCGCCTGGACGTGGCTACAGCAGGCGCTGGCGCCGATGCTGGCACTGCCGCACGCGGCCTTGGCCATCGGGCTGGCCTGGCTGGTCGCGCCGAGTGGCGCGTTGGCGCGGCTGATCGCGCCGATCGCACTCTGGGACAGCCCGCCACAGTGGGAGACCGTCAACGACCGCCACGCCTTGCTGCTCAGCGCCGTGTTGGTGCTCAAGGAACTGCCCTTCCTGCTCTGGAACCTGGCCGCGCTGCTCACCCGCCCCGAGGTCGCGGCCGAGTTGCGCGCGCAGCAGGCCGTTGGGCGGTCGCTCGGGTATGCGCCACAAACGCTGTGGTGGCGGGTCGGCTGGCCGGTCTGGCTGCCACGTCTGGCCTGGCCGCTGCTGGCGGTGCTGGCGTATGCGCTGACCGTCGTCGACCTGGCGCTGATCGTCGGGCCCGGCTCGCCGCCGACGTTGGCCGCGCTGGCCTACGCCGACCTGATGGACGCCAACCCGCAGCGCAACGCGCGCGGCGCCACCGCTGCGCTGCTGCTTGCGGCGCTGCTGGCGGCGCTGGTGCTGGCGGGCGTGGCCGGGCCCGCCACCCTGCTGCTGCTGGTCTTCGTCGCCGGCAGTTGCACTGCCGTGTTGTCGCCGGCCTGGAATTCGGCGGTCGGCGACTCGATCCCGCGCGCCGAGCTGCCGCAGGCGATCACCGCCGTGGCGATCGCCTACAACGCGGCGCGCGCGGTCGGCCCGGCGCTGGCCGGCGTGGTGTTCGCGCAGCTCGGGGCGGGCTGGATCTTCGTCATCGCGGTCGTCAGCACACTGACGATGATGCACGGCATCCGGCGCTGGCCGCCGCGCCCGCACCCGCCGTCGCGGCTGCCGGCCGAGCGGCTGTGGGGCGGCATCGTGAGTGCGCTGCGCTACGCACGCCACTCGGAAATCATCCTCGCGCAACTGGTGCGCACCGTGGCCTTCAGCGGCGCCGGTTCGGCGCTGTGGGCGCTGCTGCCGATCATCGGCCAGCGCCAGCTCGGCCTGGGTGCGGCCGGCTTCGGCCTGCTGATGGGCTGCCTGGGCGGCGGCGCAGTCAGCGCCGGGCTGATGGTCGGCCGGCTGCGGGCGCGGGCCGGGCTGGAACGGCTG
>JANOKR010000024.1:0-8071 GCA_031419315.1 Betaproteobacteria bacterium | reverse complement strand
CGCAACAGCGCCGTACCGACCGACCTCGCAGCCAACGCATCAGCGAACGCATCAGCAAACGCAACCGCTACCGCAACCGCTACCGCTACCGCACCCCGCACGGAGAAAACCAAATGACTGCTTTCGGAACCATCGTCAAATTTCTGCAGGACTGCGGCCTGTTCCTGTACCCCAACCTGCTGATCCTTTCGATCGGCCTGGCGATTGCGATCGAACGCATGATCTTCCTCAGCCGCGCGCGGGATGAAAACCGCAAGCTTTGGGAGCAAGTGCTGCCGATGCTGCAGGTCGGGCGCTTTCGGGATGTCGCCACCGTAACGCAAAAGTCCGACGCCGCGATCGGCAAGATCGTCCACAACGGCCTGGAGCGCATGCAGACGGCGCGCCGCCGCGAGGACATCGACGCGGCGATGGAAGAAGGCATGATGGAAATCGTACCGCGCCTCGAGAAGCGCACCCACTACATCGCAACCTTCGCCAACGTCATCACGCTGGTCGGTTTGCTCGGCACGATCCTCGGGCTGATCAAGGCCTTTACCGCGGTGGCGAATGTGAACCCGGCGGAGAAAGCCGAGCTGCTCTCGGCCGGCATCTCGATCGCGATGAACAACACCGCTTTTGCGCTGATGGTCGCGATCCCCTTCCTGCTCGTGCACGCTTTTCTGCAATCGCGCGCATCGGAAATCGTCGACAGCCTCGAAGCCGCGAAGATCACTTTCCTGAACACCTGGCAGCGTCTGGCCAGCGAAAACCAGGCCCCGAAAGTTGCTGCGGCTGTGGCCGCGGCACACTGAAAGGCCGGTGATGCGAGTCCGACGCCTGCGCAAAGAGCCGGCGGCGCTGGAGATCACGGCGTTCATCAACCTCGTGGTCGTTCTGGTGCCGTTTTTGTTGTCGACAGCGGTCTTCTCGCGCTTGACGGTGATGGACATGTCGTTGCCGGCGCAGTCGAGCAACCAGAATGAAGTCCTCAAGGCCGAGGACCTGAAACTCGAAATCGTGCTCCGCCCGGATGCGGTCGAAGTCGGTGACCGCATCGGCGGCCTGATCCAGCGCATCGAGCATGTCAAAGGCGCGCCCGATACCGCCGCGTTGTCGACGCTGATGATCAGCATCAAGGCCAAATTTCCCGACAAAACCGACGCCACTGTGCTTGCCCAACCCGACACCAGCTACGACACCCTGGTGCAGGTGATGGACGCGGTGCGGGCGACGCGGCATGCCAACGGCGCCAAGCTGGCCAAGTCGATGGAGCTGTTCCCCAAGCTGTCGATCGGTGACGCGCCCGTCGCTTCAACTGCATCGAAAACGCCACCACCGCCAAACATGGCGCCGGTCAAATCGGCGCAGGCGAAGGCGGCGAAATGAAACTCTCGTCGATCCACAAACGTGCCGCGCGGCGCGACCGCAACAAGACCGGGCTGGATATGAATCTGGTCTCGCTGATCGACGTCTTCACGATCCTGATCTTCTTCTTGCTCTTCAACGTCGGCCCAGCCGAGATGCTGCCCAACGGCGGCTCGGTGAAGCTGCCCGAATCGAGCGCCGAACAGGACGCGCGCGAGACGGTCGTTGTCATCGTCAGCAAGGACGATATCGTTGTCGACGGCCGCCGCGTCGCGTCAGTTCGCGAGGTGATGGCAACGCCGGGCGACGTCATCGAAGGTCTGCAGCAGGAGCTGACTTTGCAGAGCCAGCGCAAGGCGATCCGCGTCGAAAACCAGGCCCAGGCGCAGACCGTCACGATCATGGGCGACAAGGACATCCCGTACCAATTGCTGCGCAAGGTGATGGTCACCTGCGCCAAAGCGAACTACGCCGACGTCGCGTTTGCGTTGAATCGCAAGGCGGCATCATGAGCCCGAAGGGCCGCCCCAAGGGCGAATTCCCCCTCGGGGGGGCGGCGCGCAGCGCCTTGGGGGCAACATGAGCGCCGCGGCGATGTCGTTTCGCACACCTGTCTTGCCGTGGACGATCTCGGCGGAAGAAGAAGCCAACTTCAAACGCATCGTCCGCACGACGATGGTTGTGGCGTTGATCCTGGCCGTCGCGTTGCCTTGGCTGCCGGTGTTCGCGCCGGACCGCAGCCAGGTGCAAGAGCTGCCACCGGCATTCGCCAAGCTGATCCTCGAACGCGAACGGACACCGCCGCCACCGCCACCCAAAGCGGCGGCACCCGACCGGCCGACCGAAGTCAACCAACCCAAACCCGACAAACCAGCGCCAGAAGCCAAGCGGCCTGAAGTCAAGCCGCAGGCCTCGGCCGTGCCCGAAGCGCGCGCGCCGCAGCCCAACAAGGCGTCGGGCGAAAACCTCGAAGCTGCACGCCGCAAGGCCGCGGGTGTCGGCCTGCTCGCGATGAAGGACGAACTGGCACAACTGCAAGGCGCGCCGGTGGCGGTGCAGCTCAAGCAGGACATCAAACCCGGCGCCGGTGTGGGCAGCGGTGTCGGCGTCGGTGTTGGTGCCGGCAACGAAGCCGGCACACCGACCCGTGCGCTGATCACGTCCAACGCCACCGGCGGCAGTGGCGGCATCAATACCGCCAGCTACAGCCGCAATACCGGCGGCGGCGGCCTGGCAGGGCGCGCGACGACCCTCGTCGAAGGTGCGATCGGTGGCGGTGGTGGCGGTGGCGCGGGTGGCGGCCTCGGTAGCGGTGGTGTTGTAGGCGGCAAGGGCAACGGTGCCGGTTCGGGCACTGGTGGCGGCGTGGGCGGCGCCCTGGCCAAGGGCGGCAGCGGCAAGGCATCGCGATCGATCGAAGAGATCAAGCTGGTCTTCGAACGCCACAAAGGTGCGATCTACGCGATCTATAACCGCGCCTTGCGCGAGGAGCCTACGCTGCAGGGCAAGGTGGTGCTCGAGCTGAAGATCGCGCCGTCGGGCCAGGTGATCGACTGCCGCATCGTGTCGACCGAACTCAAGGCGGCCGAGCTCGAAGCCAAGCTGCTGGCGCGCATCCGCAGTTTTGACTTCGGCGCGAAGGACGTCGACCAGATGGTCGTCACCTGGCCGGTGGACTTTCTGCCGTCGTAGCTTCGCCGCCGGTTGCGGTTGGGGATGCAGCGAGCAAGTCACGCAGCCCCTGCTCGTCGAGCACCGCCACGCCCAACTCACGTGCCTTGTCGAGCTTGGACCCGGCCTCTGCGCCGGCAACGACGTAGCTCGTTTTTTTCGACACCGACCCGGCGACCTTGCCACCGGCGGCTTCGATCAGGTCCTTGGCTTCGTCGCGGCTCAGCGTCGGCAACGCGCCGGTCAGCACCAGGGTCTTGCCGGACAGCGGCTGCGGTGAAACGTTGGCCATCGTGCCGTCGGTCTCGGGCCAGTGGATGCCGGCATCGATGAGCGCTTTGACGACCTCGACGTTGTGTGGCTGGCCAAAAAAGGTGCGCAGGCTCTGCGCCACCACCGGGCCGACATCGTTGACCGCCAGCAGTTGTTCTTCGGTCGCCGCCATTAGCCGGCTCATGCCGCCAAAATGTCTAGCCAGATCCTTGGCCGTCGTCTCGCCGACATGGCGGATGCCCAGCGCATACAAAAACCGCGCCAGCGTCGTGTCCTTGCTCTTGTCCAGGGCGGCGACGATATTCGCGGCGCTCCTGGCGGCCATGCGGTCCAACGCCGACAGCTTGTCGCCATCGAGGCGGTACAGGTCGGCGAGGCTACCGATCACCCTGGCATCAACAAGCTGGTCGACCAGTTTGTCACCCAGCCCCTCGATATCCATCGCCCGCCGGCCGGCAAAGTGCAGCAGCGCCTGCTTGCGTTGCGCGCCGCAGAACAGGCCACCGGTGCAGCGATAGTCGACACCACCCTTTTCACGCACCGCGGCGCTTGCGCAAACCGGGCACTTTGATGGTCGCGGAATTCGGTAGTTAGGCACATAGCCAATCCGCTCGCCCGGCATGCGCCCGACGACTTCCGGAATGACATCACCAGCACGCCGCACGATGACCATATCGCCGATGCGCACACCCTTGCGGCGCAGCTCGAAGATGTTGTGCAACGTCGCGTTGCTGACTGTCGTGCCGCCGACAAAGACCGGCTCGAGTTTGGCCACCGGCGTCAGCTTGCCGGTGCGGCCGACCTGGATCTCGATCGCATTCAGCCGCGTGCTCTCTTCTTGCGCCGGATATTTGTGCGCCACCGCCCAGCGCGGTTCGCGGGTCACAAAGCCGAGGCGCTTTTGCAGGTCGATCGAGTTGACTTTGTAGACCACGCCGTCGATATCAAACGGCAGGGCGTCGCGCTTGGCGCCCATCGCGCGGTGGAACTCAATCAGCCCCTGGGCGCCCTGCACTGCGGCACCGCCTTTCGGCGCGCGATCGGCACACACCGGCAGGCCAAAAGCCGCGATTGCATCCAGCGTCGCGCTGTGCGTGGCCGGCTGTTGCCAGCCCTGCGCGTCACCGAGGCCATAAGCAAAAAAGCTCAACGGCCGCTGCGCCGCGATCGCCGGGTCGAGTTGGCGCACCGCACCGGCGGCGGCATTGCGTGGATTCACAAACGTCTTTTCGCCCCTCTCGCGCTGGCGCTCGTTCATGGCCTCAAAAGCATCGCGGCGCATATAAACCTCGCCGCGGATTTCGATCAAGGCCGGCGTGTCACCCAGCAGCCGCAACGGAATCTGGCCGATCGTGCGGATATTCTGCGTCACGTCTTCGCCGGTCTCGCCGTCGCCCCGTGTGGCGGCCTGCACCAGCACCCCGGCTTCGTAGCGCAGGTTGATCGCCAGGCCGTCGAACTTGAGTTCGCAGCTGTACTCGACTGCAGGTGCGTCGTCGGCCAGTTCGAGCTCGCGGCGCACACGGTTGTCAAAGTTGATGGCGCCGGCTTCGCTGGTGTCGGTCTCGGTGCGGATGCTCAACATCGGCACCGCATGCCGCACCGGGGTAAAGCCCGACAGCACCTGGCCGCCGACCCGCTGCGTCGGCGAATCCGCAGTCAGCAGCGTCGGATGTGCCGCCTCGATGGCTTGCAGTTCCCGGAACAGCCGGTCGTATTCGGCATCCGGCACTTCTGGCGCGTCGAGCACGTAGTAACCGTGGGCATGGTGCTGGAGCAGCGCGCGCAGTTCCGCGGCGCGCGTTTGGGCGTGGGTTGCGTCGATCGCAGCGTAATCCGGGGCATCATCTGACGACATAAGCGACATTCTCCAGCACCCTTGAAGGACCTGATCGATGACCCCTGACTTTGACCTCATCACCATCGGTGCCGGCTCCGGTGGTGTTGCCGCATCGCGCCGCGCCGCGGCCCATGGCGCCAAGGTCGCGATCATCGAAGGCAGCCGCGTCGGCGGCACCTGTGTCATCCGCGGCTGCGTGCCGAAGAAGCTGCTGATGTACGCGGCGCAGTTGGGTGACGGCCTGCGCGAGGCCGCCGGCTACGGCTGGAATGTCGGCGCCGCAAACTTCGAGATGCCGCGCTGGGCAGCGGCCAAGGGCGCCGAGACTCACCGCCTCGAAGACATCTACCGCAAACTGCTCGCCGGCTCGGGCGTCGAGTTGATCGAAGGCCGGGCGCGCATTGCCGGGCCGAATACGGTGGTCGTTGGAGAACGCCGGTTGACGGCGAAGAACATCCTCATCGCCAGCGGCGGATCGCCGGTGCGCGACAGCATCCCGGGCATCGAGGCCTGCGCGGTGTCCGATGACCTGCTCGACCTGCAAACCCTGCCGCAAGCTGCGGCGGTGATCGGCGCGGGTTATATCGCAGTCGAGTTCGCGAGCATGCTCGCGCGCCTGGGTGTGAAGGTCGAAGTTTTTTATCGCGCCCGCCTGCCGCTGCGCGGTTTCGACGAAAGCCTGCGCAGCCATGCCGCCGCCGCGTTGCAGGCCGCCGGCGTCGTGCTGCACCCGAACAGCGCGCCGCAACGTGTGCAGCAACTCGTCGAAGGTTTTTTGCTGATCTTTGGCGAAGAACGCATGCGCGAATGTCCCTGGGTGCTCAACGCCACCGGGCGGCGGCCAAATACCGCCGGTCTGGGGCTCGAGACGACCGGCGTCATCCTCGGCCCGCGTGGTGCGGTGCCGGTCGACGACCAGATGCAGACTAGCGCGCCGAACGTTTACGCCATCGGTGATGTCACCGACTGCCACAACCTGACGCCGGTGGCCATCGCCGAAGGCCGGGCGCTCGCAGATTCACTCTTTGGCGCTGCACCACGCCGGGTTGATTTGTCGCGGGTGGCGAGCGCCGTCTTCACGCTGCCGCCGCTGGCGAGTGTCGGCCCGAGCGAGGCCGCGGCGCTGGCTGCCGGCCATCGGCTGAAGGTCTTCGAAACCGAGTTCCGGCCAATGAAGCAAGCCTTCATCGATGGCCCCGAGCGCAGCTACATGAAGCTGCTTGTCGACGCCGACAGCGACCGCGTGCTGGCGGTGCACATGCTCGGCGCCGATGCCCCCGAGATCGTGCAGAGCCTGGCCGTGGCGCTGACGGCAGGCGCGACCAAGGCCCATTTCGACCAGACGATCGCGGTGCACCCGACCGCGGCCGAAGAGTTTGTGCTGATGCGCGAGGTGTCGCGGGTGCTGCCGTAGCCGACGGTCTGACACGACCAACGCAGACGCGTCGCTGCCCGGTTCAATCGTTCGGAAATTATCGCGCGCAGAGCCGGCACAGGGGTGGCCCGGCTACGTTTCTGGAATTCTTAGGCACTTCGCCGGGCCACCCCCGCGCCGACTCCGCGAGCACGAGCGTTTGCTCTCCAAACGCGAATTCGAGCGCCCCGACGCATTGGTTTTCTCATCGCCCAAGCCGCCACCGGCCCAGCCGGGATTGGGGTGGCCGGCGTAGAGCATAAGAATTCCATAAACGGAGCCGGCCACCTCAATTCCGGCTGCGAGAACAACACCCGATCGACGCCACTCGACATGCGCCGTCAAGGTTGCACCGCCAAGCTGATGTCGCCGCGCTGGCGCCGAACTACTTGCGCCGCACTTGCCCATACGTTTTGAACTTTTCAATCACCGCGGCCATCTGCTTCTTCGACAACAGCGCAGGCTTGCCCACCGACAATGCAAGCAGGTAGGCCTGGCACAGCGCTTCGATTTCGACGCTGACCTTCAACGCCTGCGGCAGCGAGCCGCCAGCGGCGACCAGCCCGTGGTTGGCCATCAGGCAGGCGTTGCGGTCGACGAAGGCCGCGGCCACCGCCGCTGACAGCGCCTCGGTACCAAACAACGCATAGCGGATGCAGGGCACGCTGTCACCACCTGCCACCGCGACCATGTAGTGAAAGGCGGGCAGTGCGCGGCGCAGGCTGGCCAGCGCAGTCGCGTGGGTCGAGTGCACATGGACAACCGCGTGCAGGTCGGGCCGCGCCTGGTAGATCGCTTGGTGGAAATGCCATTCGCTTGATGGCAGCCAGCGGCCGTGGGCTTCACCGCTGCCGGCAATCCAGACCAGGTCGGCCGCGCGCAGCGCCTCAGGGTTCATGCCGGTGGGCGTGATCCAGAATCCCGCCGGGTCGTCGGCACCACGCACGCTGACGTTGCCAGTGCTGCCGCGGTTGAGGCCGCGGGCGTCGAGCTGTTTGACGATGTCGACGAGCCCGCGGCGAATGCCGGCGTCGAGTGTTCTGACTTTCATCGCGCAGCCCCCTCGACCAGCGTAGCAATCGCTGCCGCCGTCGCCGGGATCACGCCGTGTTCAGTGATCAGCGCGGTCACCAGCCGCGCCGGCGTGACATCAAACGCCGGGTTCGCCGCCACGCTGCCATCGGGCACGAGCTGGACTTCGACGATCTCGCCGCTGGCACTGCGCCCGGCGAGGTGCGTGACCTCACGCGCGCTGCGCTCTTCGATCGGGATCTCTTGGCTGCCGTCGTTGATCGACAGGTCCAGCGTCGACATCGGCATCGCGACATAAAACGGCACGCCGCAGTCGTGCGCAGCCAGCGCCTTGAGGTAGGTGCCGATCTTGTTGCAGACGTCGCCGTTCGCGCCGACGCGGTCGCAGCCGACGATGACGGCGTCAACTTCGCCGCGCTGCATCAGGTGGCCGCCAGCGTTGTCGGCGATCACGGTGTGCGGCACGCCGGCTTCGCGCAGCTCCCAGGCGGTGA
>JANOKR010000023.1:0-12381 GCA_031419315.1 Betaproteobacteria bacterium | reverse complement strand
CCGATTTGCTGCTCGCCAAGCGGGAACGGATAGTCCGAGCCGAGCATCACGCGGTCGACGCCCATCACATCGGTCAGCAGGCGCAGAGCACCGCGGTCGAAGACGGCGCTGTCGACATGAAAGCGGCGGGCGTAGCTCGATGGCAGCTGCGGGCAATCCTGGCGCACGATGTCGCGGTGCCGCCAGGCGTTGTCGACACGCCCGAGCAAAAAAGCGAAGGCGCCGCCGCCATGCGCAAAACAGATCTTCAACGACTTCGGGATGCGTTCGAGCGCGCCTGAGAGGATCAGCGACAACATGCCCAACTGCGTCTCGGCGGGCATCGCCACCAGCCACGGCAGCATCCAGCTTTTCATGCGACCGGCGCCCATCATGTCCCAAGGATGCACGAGCACCGGGATCGTGTTGTCGGCGCAATGGGTCAGGAAGTTGACAAGCTGTTCGTCGTCGAGATCCTTGTCGCCGAGATGGTTGCCGATCTGCACGCCGACGCAGCCGGCGGCCTTGGCACGCGATGCTTCGGAACAAGCCAGCCGCAGGTCTTGCAACGGCACCTGCGCCAGCGCCTTCAGCCGCGTCGGGTGCGCAGCGCAAAAGGCCAGCGCGTGGTCGTTCATGCGCGCCGCCCACTCAGCGGCACGCGCGGCGTCCCAGGCGTAGCCAAACATGACCGGCGTGGCGCAGACGATCTGGGTTTGCACGCCTTGGGCATCGAGCTCGGCGACGCGCAAGTCGGCGTCCCACAACGAGCGCTGCACCGGGCGGAACGGTTTGTCGCCGAGCATGATCTGGCCTTGGTCGGCACCGGCTTCAGCAGCCAGCCAGGGCGCACGTTGGGCGTCGGCGGCTTGGGCTTCTTCCCGCGTGATGCGCGGGAAAAAGTGCGAGTGCATATCGATCAAACGAGACTCCAGGCGCGGCTGAGCGTTTGATTCCAGGCCTGGTGGTCGCGCCCCGGGTGCAACTCGCCGCACTGCGGGCAGCGGCGCTCTTCGTCGCTGGTGGCGTAAAAACGTTCGTAGGTCGGCGGCAGGTCCTTGACGATATCTGCAAGCTGCACTTCGTAGCGCTGCAAGAGCGTGCCGCAGCGCGCACAGCTCCATTGGAAAGCGTCACGTTCACCTGGCGGCCGCTGCCGCTCGATGACCAGGCACAGGCTGCCCGGCTGCGGGCGCTGCGGTGAATGCAGTGTGTGCGGCGGCATCAGGAAGATGTCGCCTTCGTCCAGGTCGACCTTTTCGTAGCGGCCGGCGTCCCACAGCAGCAGGTGCGCCTGGCCCTTGAACTGGTAGAAAAACTCTTCCACCGGATCGTCGTGAAAATCACTGCGCCCGTTCGGGCCACCGACCACGGTGACCATGCAATCGGCGTCTTGCCAGACCTGCTGGTTGCCCACCGGCGGCTTGAGCAAATTGGCGTTGTCGGCCAGCCAGCGCGGGAAGTTCATGGGCCGGCCGTACTTCAAATTCAACATCGGTTCAGCCTTTTGACTGCAGGGGTTTGTAGGCCACCGCCTTGATCTCGATGAGCAGGTGCGGGTGCGGCAACTGACGTACCGCGACGGTGGTGCGGGTCGGCCCGTCGTAGTCAAAAAACTCGGCCCAGACTTCGTTGTAGCCGTCGAAGTCGTCCATGCTGACGAGGAAGGACTGCGCTTCGACGAGGTCGGCGAGATCGGCGCCAGCGCTTTGCAGGATGTCGCGGATATTTTCGATCACGGCGCGGGTCTGGACGCGGATGTCAAGTGTTAGCTGCCCGGCAGCGTTGACTTCGGCGCCGGCAAAACTGTAGTCCGGCCGGCGCGAGCTGGTGCCGGAGACATAGACGAAGTCACCCGCGCGCTTGAGGTGCGGAAACCTGCCGCGTGGCGTCGCCTTGCCGGGGACGATGGTGGCGATGCTGTGCTTCGTGTTCATCGCAGAGTGGTCCCGGGCTTGGGCAGCGGGTGAGGTTGTGGGTGAGGTTGCGGGTGGGCCAGCGTGGCTGGGTCGGGTCGGGGGCGGCGGCTGGCGCTTGTGGCTGTCCACCGTCAGGTCACGGCCTTGCGCTGGGCAAACGCCGGCGCTGCCCAAGCGCCGCTGGCCATCACGTCCTTGAGCTGTGCGACGGCATTCCAGGCGTCGGTGAAGCCGACGTACAGCGGTGCAAAACCGAAGCGCAGGATGTCGGGCGCGCGGTAGTCGCCGATCACGCCGCGGGCAATCAGCGCCTGCATGATCGCGTAACCCTCGGGGTGCGTCAGCGCGACCTGGCTGCCGCGCAACGCAGCTTCGCGCGGGCTGGCCAGGCCGAAGCCGCTGAGCTCTTGATCGACGAGTCGGATGAACAGATCGGTCAAGGCCACGCTCTTGGCGCGCAGCACATCGAGGTCGACGCCGTCGAAGGCCTGCAGCGCCGCTTCGAGCGCGAGCAGGCCGAGCTGCGGCGCGGTGCCGACGAGCATCTGGTCCATGCCTGGTGCCGGCTCGAAGGTTTCGACAAAAGCAAACGGCCGCGCATGGCCGTGCCAGCCGGTCAAAGGCTGTTGCAAGCTGGCGTGGTGGCGCTTGGCGGCAAACACAAACGCCGGCGCTCCCGGCCCGCCATTGAGGTATTTGTAGCCGCAGCCGACCGCAAAGTCGGCATTGCAAAGGTTCAACGCACAGGGCATCGCGCCGGCGGTGTGCGCCAGGTCCCAGACCACCAGCGCGCCGGCGGCATGCGCGCGCCGCGTGATCTCGGCCATGTCGTGGATGCGGCCGGTTTTGTAGTTGACATGGGTCAGCGAAACGACGGCGACGCTGTCGTCGATCGAATCCAAAATCTGCTGCGGCGCTAGCGCGACAAACTCGGCGTTCACCAGGCCGGCCACGCCGCCGGCGATGTAGGCGTCGGTGGGGAAGTTGCCCAGCTCGCCCAGGATGCGCCGTCGCCCCGGGCGCAGCCGCAATGCAGCGACGAGCACCTTGAACAGGTTGATCGAGATCGAGTCGGCAACGATGACTTCATCGTCAGCGGCGCCGACCAGCTTGGCGATGCGCGCGCCAACACGCTGCGGCGCCGGGTACCAGTCGGCATCGTTCCAGGACCGGATCAGGCCGACCGCCCATTCCTGCTCGACCGCGCGCTGCACACGCGCCGGCACCGAACGTGGCATCGCACCGAGCGAGTTGCCGTCGAGGTAGATCACGCCGGGCGGCAGCTCGAACCGGTTGCGGCAGGCGGCCAGCGGATCGTCGGCGTCGGCTTGCGCGACGTCGGACAAGGTGATGGCCTTGGTGGTGGTCGTGGTGGTGGCCGAGGTGGTGGCCGAGGTGGTAGCGGCGCCGGTGGGTTCGCCGCTCGGTGCGCTTGAGTCGATCATCGGAGGTGGAGTTTACGCAGGCCTGCTATCGCTGAATACTCACTTTTTTGGCCTGCGGTAGAGCCACCGGGAATACCTCGTTCAGCGCCGGCGCAAGGTCTTGTCGCTGACCTCGTGCAGCTCGCTGACAAAGCGGCGCGTCAGTGCGCTGGGCAGATGGCCTGAGCGCAAGGTGTAGCCGACCTCGCTGAACGGCTCCAGCCCGCCCAGCGGCAGGATGCGCAGCAGGCCGGCCTGCGCAAACTGCCCGGCCGCCGACTGCGGCATCAAGGCCACCGCATCGGAGCGTGTCAGCAGGCCGAGGTTCGTCAGGATCGATACCGACTCGACGCGGCGGCGGGGCAAGCTCAGGCCTTCGCCTTTGAACCAGGCCTGCACGGAGGGGTAGGCCGCCGATTCTGGCGTTGGCAGGACCCAGTCCAGGCCCTGCAAGTCGGCCAACCGCAGCTTGCGCCGGCGCGCCAGTGGATGCGTGCTGCCGACGACCACCAGACAGTGATACTTCGTACAGCGCCGTGTGCGCAAGGCGCGGCCGCGAGTCGCCGCGTGATGCCTGGTGCGGCAGCACACCGACGATGATGTCGAGCTCGCCATGCGCCAGCGCCGGGTAGAGCACCGAGTTCGGCCCGACCCGCACCGTGACCACCGCGTCCGGCGCGTTCGCCCGCAGCCGCACCAGCGCGGCGGGCAACAATGTCGCCGAAGCGCTGATCAAGGTGCCCACGACGAGCTGGCCGGCGCTGCCCGACTGCACGCCGTTCAATCCTTCGGCCAGGTGGCGCAACTCGGCCAGAAAGGGCGTCGCATGTTGTTCGAACTGGGTACCAAATTCGGTCAGGGCAACGCCCCGCTGGCCGCGCACAAAGAGTGCGCCGCCGAGCAGTTGTTCGAGCTCGTGCATCGCCTTGCTCACCGCCGGTTGGCTCATTGCCAGCTCGCGCGAAGCGGCAAGCATCGAGCCCGCCTGGACGATGCCATCGAAGATCAGCAGTTGCTGCAAGCGAAGGCGCCGCGCCAGCGAGGCGCGGGTGTGCGGGCGTGCATGGTCGGGTGCGGGTTTGCGTGTCTGGTCGTCGCCATGTTCCAGGTGCGGCCGGCGGGGCTGAGGGTCGCGGTTGGAGATCAAGTCACCGGTCTCCCGTCCACGCGCCGGCAGTGGCGGCCAAACCGCCAAGGCGCTGCACAATCGGCAACCCGAACCTACCCGTTGATGGCCGCATGCTTGACCTGTCCCGATTTGCGATCACCCAGAAATGGCCCGCCCCACACGCTGACCGCATCCAGCTTTACAGCCTGCCCACACCCAACGGCGTGAAGGTCTCGATCATGCTCGAAGAGACCGGCTTGCCGTACGAGCCGCACCTGGTGCGCTTCGACACCAACGACCAGCTTTCGCCGGAGTTCCTGTCGCTGAATCCGAACAACAAGATCCCCGCGATCATCGACCCGCAGGGCCCGGGTGGCCAGCCGCTGGCGCTTTTCGAGTCGGGCGCGATCCTGTTCTACCTGGCCGAAAAGAGCGGGCGCTTGATGCCGCTGGATGCGGCCGGGCGCTACGAGACTCTGCAGTGGCTGATGTTCCAGATGGGTGGCATCGGGCCGATGTTCGGGCAGCTCGGCTTTTTTCACAAATTTGCCGGCAAGGACTACGAAGACAAGCGTCCGCGCGACCGCTATGCCGCCGAATCGGCGCGCCTGCTCGGGGTGCTGAATCAGCGCCTGGCGGGCCGTGCCTGGATCATGGGCGACGACTACGGCATCGCCGACATCGCGACTTTCCCGTGGGTCCGCAACCTGCTCGGTTTTTACGATGCCGGCGCGCTGGTCAACATCGCCGCGTACCCGGAAGTCACGCGCGTGCTGCAAGCGTTTGTAGAGCGGCCTGCCGTCGTGCGCGGCCTACAGATCCCGGCGCGCCCGGCGGCGGCCTGAGAGCAGATCGCGATCACCAAGTCCATTGGAGCAAAGCATTGAACTCAGCAACGAAACAAGCAAGTGAAGCCTCGGCGCAGTTCGCGCGATACCCCAGCCTGATCGACCGCACGGTGCTCATCACCGGCGGCGCCACCGGAATCGGCGCCAGCCTGGTCGAACATTTTGTGGCCCAGGGCGCCCGCGTCGGCTTCATCGACATCGACGCTGCAGCCGGCACCAGCCTGGCCGGCGCGCTGGCCGCTGGGCGCAACGCGCCGCTGTTTGTGAACGCCGATCTGACCGATATCGACGCGCTGCGCGCCGCGATTGCGACGGTGCGGCAGCACTTCGGGCCGGTGCAGGTGCTGCTGAACAATGCCGCCAACGACCACCGCCACGATATTCAATCGACGACCCCGCAGAGCTGGGACGCCGGCATCGCCGTCAATCTGAAGCACCAGTATTTTGCGGCGCAGGCTGTGGTGCCGGACATGCGCGCCAGCGGTGGCGGCTCGGTCATCAATTTTGGCTCGGTAACCTGGAAGCTCAAGCAGCGCGGGCTGTCGGTCTACGCCACCAGCAAGGCCGCGGTGCAAGGCCTCACGCGCAGCCTGGCGCGCGAACTTGGCGACTTCAACATCCGCGTCAATACCTTGGTGCCGGGTTGGGTCATGACCGACAAACAACTGCGCCTGTGGGTCGACGATGCCGGCCGCGACGAGATCGCGCGTGGCCAGTGCATCAACCAGCCGCTGCTGCCGGCGCACATCGCACAGATGGCGCTGTTCCTGGCCGCCGACGACAGCGCCATGTGCACGGCGCAGGACTTCGTCGTCGACGGGGGGTGGACGTGAAGCGCGATGCCCTGGTCGACTTGTTGGTCGATGCCCAGGCCACGCTCGGTGAATGTGTGCTCTGGTGCGACCAGGTGCAGGCGCTGTACTGGACCGATATCGAAGGCAGCACCGTCAGCCGCTGGCAGGCGGCCGACGGCGCGGTACGCGTGTGGACCTTGCCCGACCGTGTCGGCAGCTTTGCGCTGTGCCAACAGCCGCAGCAGTTGCTGCTCGGGCTGGCGGCGGGGATCGCTTTGTTCGACCTCGAATCCGGTGCGCTGTCGCCGGTGATTGCGGTTGAACCCGATCAACCCACGACCCGCATCAACGACGGCCGCTGTGACGCACAGGGGCGTTTTGTTTTTGGCATGTTCAACCCGGCGCTGGCGCCGATCGGCCACTTCTACCGCGTCGGGCCGGGCCTACAGGTCGAGCGCCTGGCGCTGCCGCCGGCGGCAGTCGCGAACAGCATCGCCTTCAGCCCCGATGGCACGCGGCTGTACTTTGCCGACAGTGCCAGCCGGCAAATCCACTGCGCCGACTACCACGCCGATGGCCGCATCGGCAACCCGCGCCTGTTTGCGCGCGTGCCCCAGGGCGAGCCCGGTGCGCCGGATGGCTCCACCGTGGATGCCGATGGCGGCTTGTGGAACGCCCGCTGGGACGCAGGTTGCGTGGTGCGCTATGGCAGCGACGGCGTCGAGACTGTGCGCATCGCGCTACCAGCGACGCGCCCGACCAGCATCGCTTTTGGTGGCGCGGCGCTGGACCGTTTGTTCGTCAGCAGCGCCCGCATCGGCCTCGACGAAAACGCGCTGTCCGCGCAACCCGCTGCGGGCGGTGTCTTCGAAGTCAAGCCTGGCCGTCGCGGCTTGCCCGAACATCGGTTTGTGATCGCCGGGCGCTAGAGCTGGGCCTGGGCCACCCGCGGCGCCTCATTGATCCAGGACCAGCCAAGACCACGAGGAGGCTTGAGTAGGTCTTTGGAACTATGCCCAGACGGGTGACCATCGTTCTCCTGGCGCGCTCGCCCTAGCCGCTGGAGGGATGTTCGATCAGGCTCTGCCAAAGGACAGTCTCGTCACCCACACGACGAGTCCTGTTCATGGTCACTCACCCGCCCCCCATCCCACGCCAAGCGTGGTCGGTGCTGATCGTCAGCACCTTTGCATTCACGGTCTGCTTCATGGTCTGGATGATGTTCGGCGTCATCGGCATCCCGTTGAAGAAGACGCTGGGACTCAACGCCACCGAGTTCGGCCTGCTGATGGCGACGCCGGTGCTGACCGGTTCACTGATCCGCGTGCCGCTGGGCATCTGGACCGACAAGTACGGCGGCCGCATCGTGATGACGATCCTGATGGCCGCAACCGTACCGGCGATCTGGCTCATGGCCTATGCCACCGCGTACTGGCACTTTCTGGTCATCGGCCTGTTTGTCGGCTTGGCGGGCGGCTCGTTTTCGGTCGGTACGCCCTACGTCGCGCGCTGGTTCCCCAAGAGCCGCCGAGGGATGGCGATGGGGGTCTACGGCGCCGGCAACTCGGGGTCGGCGGTGAACAAGTTCGTCGCCCCTGCGCTGCTCCTGGTTGGAGGCTGGACGCTGGTGCCGCAGGTCTACGCAGCGGCAATGCTGGGCGCCGTGATCCTGTTCTGGTTCGCCAGCGCGAGCGACCCGAAACACCTGGTGCCGTCGAATACGAAGTTCAGCGACCAGCTCAAGATGCTGAAGGATCCCAAGGTGCTGAAGTACTGCCAGTACTACAGCATCGTCTTCGGCGGCTACGTCGCGCTGGCGCTGTGGATGGTGCAGTACTACGTCGGCGAGTTCGGCCTGTCGATCCAGACCGCGGCGCTGCTGGCGGCCTGCTTCAGCCTGCCGGGTGGCGTGCTGCGCGCCTTCGGCGGCATCCTTTCGGACCGGCATGGCGCACACCAGGTCACCTGGTGGGTGCTCTGGGTCAGCTGGATCTGCCTGTTCCTGCTGAGCTACCCGCAGACCGACTTCACGATCCTCACGGTCAACGGCCCGAAGACCTTTCACATCGGCCTCAACGTCTATCTGTTCACCGCGCTGATGTTCATCCTGGGCATCGCCTGGGCCTTCGGCAAGGCCAGTGTCTTCAAGTACATCGGCGACGACTTCCCCGACAACATCGGCACCGTCAGCGGCATCGTCGGCCTGGCCGGCGGCCTGGGCGGCTTTGTGCTGCCGATCATGTTCGGCGCGCTGATGGACCTCACCGGCATTCGCTCCAGCGCTTTCATGCTGATGTAAGGCGTGGTCTGGGTGTCGCTGATCTGGATGTACTGGACCGAGGTGCGCAAGACCGAGCTGATGGGCAAAAACGCGCCCGCCTCGCCGCTGTCGCGCAGCTTCGCGCGCTGAAGGCCCAAGGAGAACCATCGATGAACACGACTACCGCCGTCAGGGCCGCGCCCGGGCCCAGCGCAGGGCCAGACATCCAAGACTGGCGACCCGAAGACGACGCATTCTGGAACAGCACTGGCAAAAAAATCGCCTACCGCAACCTGTGGCTCTCGGTGCCGGCATTGCTCTGCGGCTTCGCGGTCTGGGGTATGTGGGGAATCATCACCGTGCAGATGCTCAACCTGGGCTTCCCGTTCACCCAGGCCGAGCTCTTCACGCTCACCGCGATCGCCGGCATCTCTGGCGCCACGATGCGCATCCCGGCGTCGTTCCTGATCCGCCTGGCGGGCGGGCGCAACACCATCTTCCTGACCACCGCGATGCTGCTCGCGCCAGCCATCGGCACCGGCATCGCGTTGCAGCACAAGGACTGGCCGCTGTGGGCGTTTCAGTTGATGGCGCTGTGGTCGGGCGTGGGCGGTGGCAACTTTGCGTCATCGATGTCGAACATCAGCACCTTCTTCCCGAAACGCCTGCAGGGCACGGCGCTGGGCCTCAATGCGGGCCTGGGCAACTTTGGCGTGACGACGATGCAAATCGTGATCCCGCTGGTGATGACGGTCGGTCTGCTGGGCACGCTGGGCGGCGAGCCGATGACGCTGGTCAAGGACAGCGGCTGGATCTTCGGCAAGATCGCCGCCGGCACACCGACATGGATCCAGAACGCCGGCTTCGCCTGGGTGCTGTCGCTGGTGCCGCTGGCCGTCCTCTGCTGGTGGGGCATGAACAACCTGAAGACGGTGTCGCCCAACACCGGCTCGCCGCTGGTGGCCTTCGCCAAGATCACCTACCTGTACTCGCTGGCCTTTGTGCCCGCGATCTTCATGCTCTGGCTGTACCTGCCCAAGCCCACCGGCTTGGGGCTGCTGAGCATGTGGGTAGCGATCCCGCTGGACGTGCTGCTGGCACTCGGCGTGATGAAGCTGGCCGCGTTCGGTGAGATGAAAGAAGGCGTGGCCAAGCAGTTCGCGATCTTCAGCAACAAACATACCTGGTCGATGACGGCGCTGTACATCGTGACCTTCGGCTCCTTCATCGGTTTTTCGATGGCGTTGCCGCTGGCCATCACGGTGATCTTCGGCATCAGCCATCTGCCCGATGCCAACGGGGTGATGCAACACACGCTGAAAAATCCTAACGCTCCGTCGGCCTTGACCTACGCCTGGATGGGCCCCTTCATCGGCGCGGCGATCCGGCCGGTAGGCGGCTGGGTCTCTGACAAGCTTGGCGGCTCGATCGTCACGCAGGTCGTCTCCGCAGTGATGGCAGTCGCGTCCGTGGCGGTGGGCTACGTGATGATGCAGGCCTACGCTTCGGCCACGCCGGAGCAGTATTTCCCGATGTTCCTGGGTCTGTTCATGCTGCTGTTTTTTGCCAGCGGCATCGGCAACGGCAGCACCTTCCGCACCATCGGCGTCATCTTCGACCGCACCCAGGCCGGCCCGGTGCTCGGCTGGACTTCGGCGATTGCGGCTTACGGCGCCTTCATCGCGCCGGTGGTCATCGGCGCCCAGATCAAGGCCGGCACACCGCAGTTCGCGATGTATGGCTTCGCGGTCTTCTATGCCGCCTGCCTGGTGCTGAACTGGTGGTTCTACCTGCGCGCCAAGGCTTACGTGAAGAACCCCTGAGTGCCTGACAGCCCGCCGCCCCGCTGCGCAACTTCGGCCTGCCAACGCCCCCAACTCGTGAGCGCCATGTCCGCCATCCGCCGCTGGACGCCCGAGGACGAGGGCTTCTGGAACAGCTTTGGCCGCGGCGTGGCAAGGCGCAATCTGTGGCTGTCGATCCCTGCGCTGACGTTGGCCTTCGTGGTCTGGATGCTGTGGTCGGTGGTGGTGGTGCAACTGCCCGCGGCGGGCTTTCGATATTCGACCAACCAGCTTTTCTGGCTGGCCGCGCTGCCTTCGTTCAGCGGCGCCACGCTGCGCATCTTCTACGCGTTTGCGGTGCCGGTGGTTGGCGGCCGGCGCTTCACCGCGTGGGCCACTGCAAGCCTGTTGCTGCCGGCGCTGGGCATCGGCTTCGCGGTGCAGAACCCGACCACACCTTATGAGCTGATGGTGGTGTTGGCGTTGCTCTGCGGTCTTGGCGGCGGCAACTTCGCCAGCTCGATGGCGAATATCAGCTTGTTCTATCCGACCCGGCGCCAGGGCTATGCACTGGGCCTGAACGCCGGCCTCGGCCACCTGGGCGTGGCCATCGTGCAGCTGGCCGTGCCGCTGGTCGTCACCGTGGCCGTGTTTGGCAGCCTCGGTGGCGCGCCGCAAGCCACCGAAGCCGGCCCGATGTGGTTGCAGAACGCCGGCTTCATCTGGGTACCGTTCATCGCCGCGAGTGCGTTGGCCGCCTGGTTCGGCATGGACGATCTGGCGGAGGCCAAAGCCAACTTCGCCGCGCAGGCGGTGATCTTCAGGCGCAAGCACAACTGGCTGATGTGCTGGTTGTATCTGGGCAGTTTTGGCAGCTTCATCGGCTTGTCTGCCGGGCTGCCGATGCTCGTCCAGAGCCAGTTCCCCGGCGCCGACGTGTTGCAGGTCGTCTGGCTCGGCCCCTTGCTGGGGGCACTGCTGCGCCCGCTCGGCGGCTGGGTCGCCGATCACGTCGGTGGCGCCCGAGTCACCTTCTGGTCTTTTGTCGTGATGGCGCTCGGCGCGGGCTCGGTGCTGCATTGGCTACCCCAAGCCGCGACTGCCGCGTCAGCCGGCCAAGGCGGCAACTTCGCGGGCTTCCTGGCCAGCTTTGGCCTGCTCTTCGGCGCCGCAGGTGTCTGCAACGGCAGCACGTTCAGGATGATCCCGGTCATCTTCCAGACCGAACGGCAGCGCGCTGCCAGCCCGCTGCCCAGCGAGCAAGCGCAGGCGGCGAAAGACGGCACGCTGGAAGCCGCCGGCGTGCTCGGGTTCGCGAGTGCCATCGGCGCCTACGGCGGCTTCTTCATCCCGAAGCTGTACGGCACCTCGATCGCCATCACCGGCGACCCCGGCGCGGCCCTGCTCGCCTTTGTGCTGTTTTATGTCTCCTGCATCGCTGTCACCTGGTGGTACTACGCGCGCCGCAACGCGCCGATGCCCTGCTGACAAGACTTCGGCTACATCGATTTCAAGGACCGCCCCATGAGCCACTTTCTCGACCGCCTCAGCCACTTCAGCCAGCCCAAGGAAGGCTTCTCGGGCAACCATGGCGTCACCACCGGTGAAGACCGCACCTGGGAGGATGCCTACCGCAACCGCTGGGCACACGACAAGATCGTGCGCAGCACGCATGGCGTCAATTGCACCGGCAGTTGCAGCTGGAAGATCTACGTCAAGGGCGGCATCGTGACCTGGGAAACCCAGCAGACCGACTACCCGCGCACCCGCTGGGACATGCCCAACCACGAGCCGCGCGGCTGCGCACGCGGGGCGTCGTACAGCTGGTATCTGTACAGCGCGAACCGCGTCAAATACCCGATGGTGCGCGGGCGCCTGCTGGAGCGCTGGCGTGCCGCCCTCAACGTCACGACATCGCCGGTTGACGCTTGGGGCCTGATCGTCGAGGACGACCACGCTCGCCGCGACTACCAACAGGTGCGCGGCATGGGCGGCTTCGTGCGCAGCAGTTGGGACGAGGTCAACCAGATCATCGCCGCGTCCAACGTCTACACGATCAAAAAACACGGCCCGGACCGCGTCATCGGCTTCAGCCCGATTCCCGCGATGAGCATGGTCAGCTATGCCGCTGGCAGCCGCTACCTGAGCCTGATCGGCGGCGTCTGCATGAGCTTCTACGACTGGTACTGCGACCTGCCGCCGGCCAGCCCGCAGGTGTGGGGCGAGCAGACCGACGTGCCCGAATCGGCCGACTGGTTCAACAGC
>JANOKR010000022.1:0-7352 GCA_031419315.1 Betaproteobacteria bacterium | reverse complement strand
TCATGCCGTGAAACTTGTCCGGCAGCGGGCGCAGGCTCTTCGTCAGCAGGCGCAGCAGGGTCGCCCGCACCGACAGCTCGCCGGCCTTGGTGCGAAAAAGCACCCCTACACAGGCCAGGATGTCGCCGAGGTCACCATGTTTGAAGTCGGCCAGCGACTGCTCGCCGACGTTGTCCAGCGTGACGTAGATCTGCATCCGCCCGGTGGCGTCCTGCAAGGTGCCAAAAGCGGCCTTGCCCATCACGCGCTTGAGCATCAGGCGCCCGGCGATCGCCACGCGCAGCGCCTGCGGTTCGAGCTCCTCGTTGGCCACCTGGCCATGGCGGTGCTGCAGATCCGCGGCGTGGTGGGTCGGTTTGAAGTCGTTCGGGAAAGCGATGCCGCGCCGGCGGATCGCGGCGAGCTTTTCGCGCCGCTCCAGGATCAGCTTGTTTTCGTCGGCCGCGACGACAGGTTGGTGGGGGGCTGGGGTGCTGGCTGGAATGGTCATCGCGAACTCGTTATGTTTGCTGTGATTTTAGGCGGTAGATGGCCGCTGGCAGGCCGATGGCGCGGGGCTCGACTCATACAATCGACCTTGATCCTTGAACCAGCGGCAGCCATTGGCTGCTGCCCGTGCCCATGACCGCTGCAATCACTGAAGGGACCGAGTTTCGCGAGCGACCGATCCGATTCGCGCTGGTCGGCTGTGGGCGCATCGCGGCCAGCCATGTCGAAGCGATTCAAAAACACGCCGGGCGTGCCGAGCTGGTGGCGGTCTGCGACCGCAACCCCGCTGCGTTGGCTGCCATCGCAGCGAAGACCGGCGCGCGCGCCTTCGACGGCTTCGAGAGTCTGCTCGAAGCCGAGGTTGCCGACGTGGTGGTGCTGGCCACGCCGAGCGGCCTGCACCCGCGGCAGGCGATCGCCGCAGCGCGCAGCGGCCACCATGTGCTGACTGAAAAGCCGATGGCCACTAAATGGGACGAGGCGCTGTTGATGGTGCGCGAGTGCCGCGACGCCGGCGTCAAGCTTTTTGTCGTCAAGCAGAACCGGCTCAACGCAACGGTGCAACTGCTCAAGCGCGCGATCGACGAACGCCGCTTCGGCCATATCCACATGGTCACTGTCAACGTCTTCTGGACCCGCCCACAGCAGTACTACGACGACGCCCCCTGGCGCGGCCGCTGGGATCTCGACGGCGGCGCGTTCATGAACCAGGCCAGCCACTACGTCGACATGGTCGACTGGCTGGTCGGCCCGGTCGACAACGTGCATGCCTACACCGCCACCCAACTGCGTGATATCGAGGCTGAAGACAGTGGCGTGATGAGCCTGCGCCTGCGCTCCGGCGGCCTGGCGTCGATCAACGTCACCATGCTTACCCATGGTCAGAATCTCGAAGGCAGCATCACCGTGCTCGGTGAGCGTGGCACCGCGCGCATCGGCGGCGTCGCCGTCAACCGCATCGAGCATTGGGCCTTCGATGAAACCCGGCCTGAAGACGCCGCGGTCAAGGACGCCAGCTACGCCGCGCCGTCGGTCTACGGGTATGGTCATCCGCTTTACTACGCCAACGTCATCGACACGCTGCGCGGTGACGCGCATGCCGAGGTCAATGGCTATGCCGGCCTGCGCTCGCTTGAAGTCATCATCGCCGCCTACCGCAGCGCCCGCGACGGCGTTCGTGTCGGCCTGCCACTGGTGCATTGAAATGAGCGCCCCAAGGCCGGCCGAAGCCGACCGCCCCCCGGGGGGATCAGGGAAAGTGGCAGAGCCACATTTCCCTGAGGCCTGGTGGCAACACGCTTCGGCAATCGTCGACGACGGTGCCCGCATCGGCGCTGACAGCAAGATCTGGCACTTTGCGCATGTCTGCGCTGGCGCGCAAATCGGTGCCAGCTGCTCGCTCGGCCAGGGCGTTTATGTCGGCAACGATGTATTGATCGGCAACAACGTGAAGATCCAGAATCACGTTTCGGTCTACGACGCGGTGACGCTCGAAGACGATGTCTTCTGCGGCCCGAGTATGGTCTTCACGAATGTCTACAACCCGCGCTCGGCGGTGTCGCGCAAAAACGATTACCGGCCGACGCTGGTGCGCCGCGGCGCCACGCTGGGTGCCAACTGCACCATCGTCTGTGGCTCGACGGTGGGCGAGTACGCCTTTGTCGGCGCCGGTGCGGTGGTCGCCGCTGACGTGCCGGACTTTGCGCTGGTGGTTGGCGTTCCGGCAAAACGCATTGGCTGGATGAGTGCCCATGGCGAGCGCCTCGACCTGCCCGTTTCGGGGCAGGCCGAAGCCACCTGCCGCGCCACCGGCGAGACCTACCGGCTCGCCGGCGACGCCGTGCAACGACAGGCTTGAATCGACAGACCACAGCATGCAATTCACCGATCTGAAATCACAGTACGCGGCGCTCAAGTCCTCGATCGACAACCGCATCCAGCGGGTGCTCGATCACGGCCAGTACATCATGGGCCCCGAAGTCGCCGAGCTCGAATCGGCGCTGGCTGCGTTCACTGGCGCGCGTCACTGCGTCACGGTGGCCAGTGGCACCGAGGCATTGCTGATCGCGTTGATGGCGATCGACCTCAAGCCCGGCGACGAGGTCATCACCTCGCCCTTCACTTTCGCGGCCACCGCCGAAGTCATCGTGCTGCTCGGGGGCAAGCCGGTGTTTGTCGACATCGAAGCCGATACCTGCAATATCGATGTCGCGCTGATCGAGGCCAAGATCACGCCGCGCACGCGGGCGATCATGCCGGTGAGCCTGTACGGCCAGGTCGCCGACATGGACGAGATCGACGCCATCGCGGCGCGCCACGGCTTGACGGTGATCGAAGATGCAGCGCAGAGTTTTGGTGCGGTTTACCGGGGCCGGCGCAGCGGCAACCTCGGCGGGCCGGCGGGCATCGGCTGCACGAGTTTTTTCCCGAGCAAGCCGTTGGGTTGTTACGGCGACGGCGGGGCACTGTTCACCAACGACGACCGGCTCGCGCAGGCCGCGCGCGAGATCCGCGTGCATGGCCAGAGCGCGCGTTACACGCACACCCGGCTGGGTGTGGGCGGGCGCATGGACACGCTGCAATGCGCCATCGTGCTCGGCAAGCTTGAGCGCTTTGAGGGGGAGCTGCAGCGCCGCGCCGAAGTGGGTGCGCGCTATGCCCGCCTGCTGGCCAGCGTCGCCGGGGTGCAGACCGTTGCCGTGCGGCCTGACCGCAACAGCGTTTTTGGTCAGTACACGGTGCGCGTCGAGCAACGCGCGGCGGTGCAGGAGGCGCTGGCAGCCGCCGGTGTGCCGACCGCAGTGCACTATCCGCGGCCTTTGCACCATCAGCCAGCGTATGCGGCTTATTGCTGCCCTGACTGTTGCCCGCTCGCGGTGAAGGCTGGCGAGCAGGTGCTGAGCCTGCCGATGAGTGCCGACCTCAACGATGCCGACCAGGACCGCGTCGTGGCCGCGCTGGCGCAAGCGGTGGCATCGTCACGGTCAGTCCGCGCTGCGGCCGCATGACCGGTTGGCGGGCCTGCATCGGTTGTGCAGCGCACCGCCCTGCGGCACTCTTCGAGCGCGACGGTTTTCACATCGTGCAGTGCGGCGCCTGCGGCCTCGTGTATGTCGGCGAAGACCCGGCGGCGGTCGACTTCGCGGCGCTCTACGACGAGAGTTATTACACCGGCGGCCAGAATGGCGCGTTTGCCGACTACGTCGGCCAGGCCGCTGGCAGGCGAGCCGCGGCGCGGCGCCGTTTGTGGACGCTGCGCCGGATCAAGCCGCGTGGACGCTTGCTCGACGTTGGCTGCGCGGCCGGCTTTTTTCTCGCCGAAGCGGCGCGGCATTTTGATGTTCAAGGTGTCGAGCCGAGCACTTATGCCGCGACCTTTGCGCGCGAAAAACTCGGCCTCAAGGTCTTCAACGGCACACTGCACGACGCCGCCTTGGCGGCCGCCAGCTTCGACCTCATCACGCTGTGGGATGTCATCGAGCATGTGCCCGACCCGGCCGCGCTGCTGGTTGAAATCCAGCGCCTGCTCGCCCCCGGCGGGCGTGTCGTGCTGACCACCGGCGATATCGGCAGCGCCTACGCGCAGGCGCGTGGTGCGGCGTGGCATTTGCTGACACCGCCCTGGCATTTGTATTTTTTCTCGCGCGCGACGCTGATGACGCTGGCCACACGCGCCGGGCTGGGTGTCGAAGTCATCGCGGCACGTGGTGTTGCCGGCGACGGCGCCTGGGCACGCAGCAAACCCGGCATCGTGCTCAACCATCTGCGCGGCCGCGGCGACATCCTGCAGGCTACGCTCGGCCATGCTGCCAACACCGCGCCAATGTCGTGAACGCCGATGGACAGCATCCGCCGCGGCGCATTGATCAACCTCGGCACGCGGCTGTTTGCGGTCGCGCTGGGCCTGTTGATCACGCTCTACACCGCGCGTTTGGGCGCCGCGCAGCAAGGCGCGTTTGCGCTCTTCACTGCCGTCGAAGCGGTGCTGCTGGCGCTGACCTCGGGCTTCGGCGTGGCGATCGCGCGGCGCCTGTCGCACCACGGCCAATCGCCGGCCGGGCTGGTCGGTGCGGCGCTCGTTGTGTGTGTGCTGCTCGGGCTCTTGACCGCTGCGGCGCTGGGCCTGATCGCGCGCTTGCCGCTCGGCAACGCGCCCGGCTACAACCACCTCTGGCTGCTCGCTTTTGCCGCGCCGCTGCTTTTTGTGACGCCCAACCTGGCTGGCCTGTGGCTCGGCAGCGCGCGCATGGCGGGCCTGGCGCGATTGACCGTTGCGGCGCCGCTGTTGACGCTGGCCGGCATTGCGCTGGCCGCCGCTTTCAGCCAGCCGCCGGCGTTGATGACGGTCCTTTTTGCCTGGGTCGGCGCGCGCCTGATCGTCGCTCTCGGCGCGCTTGTTGCAAGCGCGCGTGCCGGCTGGATCGGCCGGCCCGATCTGCCGCTGCTGTCGACGCAGGCGCGTTTTGTCATCGTCATCGGAGCGACCAACTTCATCGGCTTGCTCAACTACAAGGTCGACCTGTTTTTGGTCGAGCGTTTTCTCGGCTTAGGCCCAACCGGCGTTTATTCGATCGCGGTGATGGTCGCCGAATTGTTGTGGCTGGTGTCGTCGTCGGTGACGACTGCGGCCTACGCCCACATCGGCACGCCCGACGCCGCCGAGGCCAGCCGCATCACCGTGCGCGCGTTGCATGCCAGCGTGCTGCTGCTGGCCGCGTTGTGCCCGGCGCTGTGGCTAAGCGCGGCGCTCGTCGTGCCGTGGTTGCTCGGGCCGGCTTACACGCCGTCGCTGCTGGCGCTGGCGGTGTTGCTGCCGGGCGTGGCGGTGTATGGCGGCGCGTCGGCGCTGTCGGCCTGGTTCACCAACCACGCCGGCCGGCCGGCGGTGCCGGCGCTGCTGGCCGGCGTCTCGCTGCTCATCAATATCACCGTGTCGCTGATCATGATCCCGCGTCTGGGCATGCTCGGCGGCGCGCTGGCCACGACGCTGTCGTATCTGGTCGCGGTGGCGCTCGGTGTCGGGCTCTTCGCGCGTGCCTCGGGCACGCCGCTGCGTGCCTTGGCCAAACCCGACTGGCCGGCGCTGATTGCCGATCTGCAACGGCTGCGCCGGGCCATCACGCCGGCCAGAAAGTGACCTGATGCGCGCCTGGCTCAACCTGCTGCGCCGCCGCGTCGTCAACGCGCTGCTGTTTCGGCGCGTAGCTGGCGAGCGCTCGCAGGGCCGCTGGCTGCCGAATACGCGCATCTCGCCGTCGACCTGCATCGAAAGTGCGAGCCGCCTGACACTCGCCGATCATGTTTATATCGGCCCCTTCAACTGGATCGAAGCCAGCGGCGGCGTGACCATCGACGAAGGCGTGCAGATCACCAGCCATGTCGTCATCACGACGCACAGCTCGCACCGCGCGATGCGCCTGCTCGGGCGCGAATATGTGCTGTGGGCGGGCGACAAACCGGGCTGGATTTCTGGGCCGGTGCACATCGGCGCGTACAGCTTCATCGGCCCGCATTCACTGATCGAAGCCAACAGCAGACTCGGCCGCGGCACGCTGGTCTGCGCCGGCAGTTTTGTGCGCGGCGAATTCCCCGACTTCTGCGTCCTCGAAGGCCGACCGGCGCGCGTCGTCGGCGATACCCGGCGCAGCGACGAAGCGCTGCTCGCGGCGCTGATCGAAACGCACCCCGAATTGCGCGCGCACCGCGCGTTGTGGGCCGACGCCGGGCGCGTTGAAAAATGAGGCTCGTGCTGGTCGGCGACGGCAACAGCCCGCACCTGCTGAAATGGGCGCGTGCCCTGGCACCGCGGGTCGAGCTGTGGGCGGTGTCGAGCCGCGGTTTTGACGCCGGCTTCGACGCCGTGCTGCCGGCATCACGCCGCCTGGCCTTGAACACCGCGCCGCGTTTTGCCGGCGGCAACTTGCTGCTGCTCAAGAGCGCGCCGAAGTTGTGGTCGTGGTTGCGCCGGGTGCAACCCGACTGGTTGCACGCGCATTACCTGACCTCGCATGGCACGCTGGCCTGGTTGATGCGCGGCGCCGGTATTCAAGCGCGCATCGCCGGGTCGGCATGGGGTTCGGACATCCTCGTCACGCCGCGCACGAGCCGCACGATGCGCTGGATCACGCAACGTGTGCTGCGCGCCTGCACGCTGACGACGAGCGACTCGCACGATATGGCCGCACGCATGGTGAAACTCGGCGCGGCCGAGGTGATGGTGTTTCCGTTCGGCTTGGAAGCCATGCCCCCGCTGCCGAACGCCAAGGACGACGCGCTTTTTTTTGCCAATCGCGGCCTCGAGCCCATTTACGCCCCGGAGCGTGTGATCGATGTTTTTGCGGCCATCGCCGCGGGCTGGCCGCAGGCACGATTGATCGTCGCCAACAGTGGCTCGTTGCTGCCGGCGCTGCAAGCGCAGGTGCGGCAACTCGGCCTGGCTGCACGGGTGCAGTTCACCGGCCGGGTCGATGCGGCCGCGCAGGCAACGATGTACGCCAAAGCGCGCTGGTACTTGAGCCTGCCGCGCAGCGATTCGGTAGCGGTCTCGCTGATCGAGGCGATGGCGCAGGGCTGCATCCCGATCGTGTCCGATCTCGCCGCCAACCGCGAGCTGGTCGACTCTTTGCGCAACGGCATCGTGCTGGCGGACGGCGAATGCCCGCAGGCGGCGCAACTGCGAACGCAACTGCAAGCGCAACTGCAAGCGCAACTCGAAACGCTACTGCCGCTGGCCGCGAGCATCGCCGAGCAAAACCGTGGCTGGGTGGCCGAGCACGCGATGTTCCCGGCGGCGGTCGAACGCTTTGTGCAGCGGCTGGCGAAGTTGTCGGCGCCTCGGCCGACGCAGGTGCCAACGAAACCGC
>JANOKR010000021.1:0-5862 GCA_031419315.1 Betaproteobacteria bacterium | reverse complement strand
TTTGGCAAGTTACTTCGACCGCATCGCGCTCGAAACCGAGTTGTTGAATGTCTGAGCGCAGCGACCTTGAGCTCATCGCTGGCCTGGTGCCCACCGGCGCGCGGGTGCTCGACCTCGGCTGCGGCGATGGCGAACTGCTGGCCTACTTGCGGCAGCACAAGGGCTGCACCGGCTACGGCATCGAATTTGCCGATCGCAATGTGCAGGCCTGCGTCAAAAACGGCATCAACGTGATCCAGCTCAACCTCGAAGACGGGTTGTCGCTCTTCGACGACCGCAGCTTTGATGTCGTCTTGCAGCTCGACACCCTGCAGCACCTGCGCAATACCGAACGCATGCTGCAAGAAACGGCGCGGGTCGGCCGCATCGGCATCGTCAGCTTCCCGAATTTTGCGTACGCCCCCAACCGCCTGCGCGTGGCCAGCGGGCGCATGCCGGTGACCAAGGCGCTGCCCTACGAGTGGTACGACACACCCAATGTGCGCTTCGGCACATTCGCCGATTTTGAAGTCCTGGCGCGCAAGACCGGCCTGCGTGTGACCGACGCTTTTGGCCTGCGCGACGGCCGCGCGGTGCGCCGATGGCCGAACCTGCTGGCCAGCGTGGCAGTATTCAAATTCGAGCGGCGCTGAAGCGCTGGAACACCGCATGATGATCCTGCTCGGCTGCATCGCCGACGACTTCACTGGCGCCACGGATCTCGCCAACAACCTGGTGCGCGCCGGCATGCGCGTGGTGCAGACCATCGGCGTGCCGGCGGCCGATGCGGTCGTGAATGCCGACGCCGTGGTCGTCGCTTGCAAGTCGCGCACCGCGCCGGTGGACGAAGCGGTGGCACAGTCGATCGCCGCCTGCCGCTGGCTGCGTCAGCGCGGCGCAGCGCAGATCTATTTCAAGGTTTGCTCGACTTTTGACTCGACGCCGCAGGGCAATATCGGCCCGGTCGCGCAGGCACTGATGTCCGAGTTGGCCGCGCCGGGCGCGGTGGGCGGGGTCGGCTCGGGTTTTGCAATCGTCACGCCGGCCTTCCCGGAAAACGCACGCACCGTCTTCAAGGGCCATCTTTTTGTCGGTGACCTGCTGCTCAGCGACAGCCCGATGCGCCAGCACCCGCTGACGCCGATGACCGACGCCAACCTGGTGCGCGTGATGCAGGCGCAGTTGCGCGGCGAACACAACCATCGCTGCGGCCTGATCGACCACCGCGTGGTCGCTAAAGGGTCCGACGCAGTGCGCAGTCGCATCGCGGCCTTGCAGGCGAACGGTTTTTCTTTTGCAATTGCCGACGCGGTGACCGATGCCGACCTGCATGTGCTCGCGCAGGCCGCGCGTGAATTGAAGCTCGTCGTCGCCGGCTCGGGCCTGGCAATCGGCATCCCGGCGCTGCATGGTTTGCGCCCGAGCGTCGATGCAGCGCAGTTGCCACCGGCACGCGGCCACCGCGCCATCGTCAGCGGCAGTTGTTCGGCAGCGACGAACGCGCAAGTGGCACACTTCATCGCGGGTGGCGGTGCGGCGTTTGCCGTCGACCCTTTGCAGATCGCCGCCGGCCAGGATGTCGCTGCGCAAGCGCTGGCATTTTTGCTGCCGCTGATCGGCGCCGGCCCGGTGTTGGTCTACGCCACCGCCGAGCCCGCGTCGGTGCAGGCGGTGCAGGCGCAACTCGGCGCTGCGCGGGCCGGCGCGATGGTCGAAGACACGCTGGCGCGGGTCGCCGCTGAGCTGGTCGACGCCGGTGTCGGCCAGCTTATCGTCGCCGGCGGTGAAACCTCGGGCGCCTGTGTGCAGGCGCTGGGCATCAGCCGCTTGCGCATCGGCTTGCAGATCGACCCCGGGGTGCCCTGGTGCCACGCCGAAGAGCGCGGCTTGCATGTGGCGCTGAAGTCCGGCAACTTTGGCGGCCCGGACTTTTTTACCCGCGCTTTCGAGCTGCTGGCTTGAAGCCGTTCATTGAAACGACCGCGATGACCGACAGCCAGCTTCGCGAAGAGATCTGCCGCGTCGGCAAGTCGCTCTTCGATCGTGGTTATGTCCACGCCACCGCCGGCAATATCAGCGCGCGGCTGGGCGACGGCGGCCATCTGATCACCCCCACCGACGCCTGCCTGGGCACACTCGACCCGGCGCGCCTGGCGCTCGTCGATGCCGACGGCGCACAACGCAGCGGCGACCGCGCGAGCAAGACGCTGGCGCTGCACCGGCAGATCTACGCCGCGGCGACCGATGCCGGCTGCGTCATCCACACCCACAGCAGCCACCTCGTCGCGCTGACTCTGCAAGGAGTCTGCAGCGACGACGACATCCTGCCGCCAATCACGCCCTATTTCGTGATGAAGGTCGGCCATGTGCCGCTGATCCGGTACCGCCGGCCGGGTGACCCGCAGGTTGGCGAACTGGTCGCCCAACGAATCAAATCAGCGGTAGCGGCGGGCACACCGATCCGCGCGGTGATGCTTGATCGCCTGGGCCCCAATGTCTGGCACCGCAGCCCGGCCGAAGCCAGCGCGGTGCTCGAAGAACTCGAAGAAACCGCCAGGCTGTGGCTGCGCTGCGAGCCGAAACCAGCGCCGCTGAGCGCGGCGCAGATCGACGAGTTGCGGCGCAGTTTTGGCGCTGCGTGGTAGGCACTCGGTAGGCACTCGGTAGGCGTTCGGCACGCGCTCGGCCAGCGCTCCGCAGTCGTTCGGTGGCGGCGCCGGCGCGGCGTCGAGCTGATCAGGGCCGCGCGTAGCCGGCCGCGATCCAGGCCGCGGCGCTGTCGGGCGTCAAGCGGAAATTCGGTGCTACGCGCACGCGGCCAAGCAAGGCCGCATCGACATCGTGCGCGGCCAGCAGCGCATGTGCGTCGTCATCGTCAGGGACGATATCCAGCGTCACCGTGACCCGCCCTTGCGCGGTCTTCACGACCACCGATTTGTGCAGCAACGCGTGCAGTTGTTGTTCGTGGCGGCGGACAAATTCCGACGCAGTTTTCACCAGCGTGTTGAAAGCCGCCGTGTCCAGCGGCTTCGGATTTCGCTTGTCGCGCCCCATCGTCCACGGGCCGACGAGTGCCGGCTCGGGCTCGCCGGCCTTGATCATCTCGACCGCCCAGCCGTCGTCGTCGTTGTTCTTCACGACCTTGGCCGTCCAGCCGTTGTCGCGCCACAGGCGCGGTTCGTGGATCGGATCGGCCGCCGATTCCGGCATTTCGTCAGAGGCAGTCAAGGTCATGGGTTTGATCGTACCCGGTGCCCGGACGTGGGCACGCGATCAGGGGGTGGGGCGCGCTGCTCCGCTCATGTCCTCCGGTCTCGGCCTGCGGCCGATCCCTCCCCCTTTACTTCGCTGCGCAGCGCACCCCACCCCCTGATCGGACAAGTAGCGTTGTTCTCGGGGACGAGGACAACGGCCCGCGGCTGTTCTGGTGCCGAAAGACAGACCAAGGTGATCGATCGGGACGGTGGGGTGTGCTGCGCAGCGAAGTAAAGGAGGAGAGGCGAGCGCAGCTCGACTCGGGGGACCGACGCCGCGCGTGTGGAGCCGGAAGGCTCCTCACGGCTGCTGGGGGCCTTGCCGCCATACGAGCGGCAAGGCATGAGCGGAGCAGCGCGCCCCGCCGTCCTGATCGCGTACCGATGCTCAAGCGCGACAGCAGCTGCCGAAGACGCAATAGGGCCTCAGCCACCCGCGCGTTTGACGGACGCGAAGCCCTGCACCTTCAGCCAGGCGACCACCCGCTCGGCATGGTCGCCCTGGACTTCGAGCACACCGTCCTTGGCCGTGCCGCCGGCACCGCAGGCAGCGCGCAGGCGCTTGCCCAGGTCGGCGAGCGCTGCGGCGTCGAGCGGCAGGCCGCGCACCACCGTTACGACCTTGCCGCCGCGGCCTTTGGATTCGCGGCTGACACGCACCACGCCGTCACCTTGCGGCGCCGCCGCGCGGGCCAGATCAGCGCAGCGGCAGGCCAGCAGCGGCGCGCGGCAGGCCGGGCACATGCGGCCGCCCTCCGTTGAGTACACCAGGCCGCCACTGACTCGGCTCGTGTTGCTGGCATTGCCTCGCGCATTGTCTTTAGCCCGGCTCATTGGCGCAGCCGCCAGTCGCGCTGCACGAGCCCGTACAAGGCGGTGTCGGAGATTTCGTCGCCGACGATCCAGCGCTCGCGGAGCAGGCCCTCTTTTTTGAAGCCCAGGCGCTCCAGGCTCCTGGCCGATGCTTCGTTGCGCGGGTCGATATCGGCCTCGATGCGGTTCAGCCCGAGCTCATCAAATCCGTAGCGCAGCAGCGCACGCAAAGCTTCGTCCATATAGGCCCGGCCCCAGGCCTCGGCGGCCAGCGCATAGCCGATCTCGGCCCGGCGGCTCTGCGTCGAAAACGCAAACAGCGTGCACATGCCGATGAGCGCGTTGTCGTCGATGCGCTGCAAACCCAGCCGCAGATGCTCGCCGGTGGCCATCGCTTGCAGATCCTTGTTGATCATCTTGAGCGCGCTGTCGATCGAATCCCACGCCGGCGTGCTCCAGTAGCGGGTAACGCGCGGGTCGGCAAAGATCAAATGCAGCGCTGGCGCATCGGTCAATTGCAGCGGCCGCAGCAGCAGCCTGGGTGTCGACAAAGTGAGTTGATCAAAAGCGGGCATTGGCGGGCCTTTCGAACCTCACTCCAGCGGCGCGAGCAGGCCTTCGAGGTCGGCGCTGCTGAATTTTGTCGCCGCTGCGCCGTCGCTGCCCAGCACCCCTTCGGCGAGTGCCGATTTGCGCGCCTGCAAAGCCAGCATGCGTTCTTCGATGCTGCCTTCGACAACCAGTTTGTAGACAAAGACCGGCTGGTCCTGGCCGATGCGGTGGGCGCGGTCGGTGGCCTGCGCTTCGACCGCCGGGTTCCACCAGGGGTCGAGGTGGATCACGGTATCGGCCGCCGTCAGGTTCAGGCCGACACCACCGGCCTTGAGGCTCAGCAGCAGCACCGCGGCGGTGTCCTTGGCCTGGAAGCGGCGCACGATCTCGCCGCGCTCCTTGACCGCGGTCTCGCCAGTGAGCACCAGGTAAGGCAGCGCGATCGCGGTCAGCTCGGCCTGCACCAGCGCGAGCATCTCGGTGAACTGCGAAAAGACCAACACGCGCCGGCCTTCGTCGACGAGCTCGGGCAGCATCTCCAGCAGCAGCGTCATCTTCGCGCGCTCCATCGTCGGCGATGTTTTGGTGCCCTTGACCAGATGTGGGTCGCAGCAGACCTGGCGCAGCTTGAGCAGCGCATCGAGGATCGCAATCTGCGCGCCGGCAAAACTCTTGCGCGTGAGCACGCGGCGCACCTGCTCGTCGGCAGCGACTCGCACACTCTCGTACAGCGCGCGTTGTTCGCCTTGCAACTGCACGCGGCGGATGACTTCGGTCTTTGGCGGCAGCTCCTTGGCGACATCCTGCTTGCGCCGGCGCAGGATGAAGGGCCGCACGCGTTGCGCGAGCAGTTGCGCGCGCAGCGTCTCGCCGTTGACCTCGATCGGCTTGCGCCAGACGCGCGTGAAGCTGCGCACATCGCCCAGGAAGCCCGGCATCAGCAGATCAAAATGCGCCCAGAGTTCGCCGAGGTGGTTTTCCAGCGGCGTGCCGGTGACACACAGGCGGTGCCGCGCATTCAGCCGGCGCAGCGCACCGGCAGCGCGGCTGCCGGCGTTTTTGACCAGCTGCGCTTCGTCAAGGATCAGCAGATGCCAGGGCTGCGCCCGCAGCGCGTCGATATCGCGCCAGAGCAACGGGTAGGTCGTAAAGATCACATCGTGTTCGGTGATGCGCGCGAAGTCGCGTGCCCGCGAGGCGCCTTGCAGCGTCAGTACACGCAACGACGGTGCGTGGCTGGCAGCTTCGTTTTGCCAGTTGGCGA
>JANOKR010000020.1:0-2387 GCA_031419315.1 Betaproteobacteria bacterium | reverse complement strand
AACAACCGACGAGCACCACGCCCATCCAGGCGTTGCGACGGATCAGCGCGGCGATGTTGCTGCCGGCATCGGTGGCCCCGATGATCGCGGCGGCGCGGAAGTTGCGGCCATGCCTGCGCAGCGCCCGCAGGGCTAGTCGCGCCGCAACGCGCAATCCGGCCATCGCGGCCAGCGAGAGCACTGCCCAGACTGCAAACATCGCGCGCGACAACGGCCGCCAAGTATCAAAAACGTAGCCGAAGGCAAACACGGTGAGCATGGCGACGAGCCAGCTCACGGCGATGAGCCTGATCTCATGGACCGGCCCAACCATGCGCCACGATTTGTACAGCGGGCGCTGGCTGGCGGCTATCGTGAACGCACCCAGCGCGCACAACGCCACCAACAGCATGCCATCGTGCCAGGCGGCACCGGTTGTGTGGGCGGCCAGCCGCAGGCCGCCAAAGATCAGCAGCGCGTCGACGACCCGCATCGACTCGACGAGAACCGCGCCATGTGTCTGGACCCAGCCGCGGCTAGCGCCTTGACGGTACTTCAGGTCCGACGGGCGCACAGGCATCGCGGCATTGTAGGCAGGCGCGGGTGACGAACAGCACCTGCCGAACCACCGATTCGGGGTGTGCGCGGCAGCGGCACCCGCGCATTGGTCGGGCCGGTCGGCGTCGACTCACGGTAGAGTGACGGCCAGGATGAACGGCTCGGCGCGCCCGCATCCAGGCGAAGACGCCCCGACCGCGGGATGGTCAGTCCACCCAAAGCCACTCATAGTGTTTGGTGGATGAAACTTGCCGGGGTGTTTGCAGCCCGGCATCCGGCGCCCAAGGAGACTCGCTATGCAGGTTGTGATCTTGGCTGGTGGCCGCGGAACCCGCGCCTATCCATTTACCGAATACCTCCCAAAGCCGATGATGCCGGTGGGCGGCAAACCGATCTTGTTGCAGATCATGAATCTGTTCGCGGCCCAGGGCCACAACGAATTCATCCTGTCGATCGGACACCGCAAGGAAGTCATCCTCGACTACTTCGCGGGCCGCAGCTCGGACCTGGATATCACCATCGTCGATACCGGCGAAGACACCGACACCGCCGGGCGCATTCACCATTGCCGCCATTTGCTTCGAGACCAGTTCATGGCCACCTACGGCGATGGCTTGAGCGATGTGCCGATCAATCGCCTCATCGACTTCCACAACGGCCACGGTGGCCTGGTGACCTTGACCAGTGTGCCGCTGGTATCGCAATACGGCACCGTCGACTTCGACGACACCCAACGCGTCACCGGCTTTCGCGAAAAGCCCAAACTCCGGCAGCACTGGATCAACGCCGGCTTCTTTGTCATGAACAAGGCCGTTTTTGATCGCTGGGATGGCAACAATCTTGAGCGTGAGGTGTTTCCAAGGCTGGTGCGCGATGGCATGCTGTACACCTATCGCCACGACGGTTTTTTCAAGTCCATGGACACCTACAAAGACCAGCAGGAGCTGGAAGAAATGCTCAGCAACAGCCAGCTCGTGCCGGGGCTGGGCGCGCAACCACAAGCAAGCCGACACTTCAGATACTTCGCGCACCATGAGCTGGAGGCTGGGCACCAACCGACCGCTGGCGAATAGCAAATAGGAGTCGAGCGCATGCGCCAGCCGAATTTCTGGGCCCATCGAAACGTATTCGTCACCGGGGCCACCGGTTTCCTCGGCCGCTGGGTGGTGGCCGAGTTGAACCGGGGCGGCGCAAACGTCGTTGGTCTGGTGCGCGACGGCTCGCGCGGCGAGCGCGATTCGGCAGGCGCCGGATCGGCATGTTCGAACATCGTCTTTGGCTGCCTGGAAGACCAGGGCTTGCTGCTGCGCGCCATCAATGAATACGAGATCGACACCGTGTTCCACCTCGGGGCGCAGCCCATCGTCAGCGTCGCCAACCGCAACCCGACATCGACTTTCGAAGCCAATATCCGTGGCTCGTGGAACCTGCTTGAAGCCTGCCGACTGGTGGCCACGGTGCGCAGGATCGTCGTCGCGTCGAGCGACAAGGCCTATGGCGCCCAGCCGGTCTTGCCCTACGACGAGTCGATGCCGCTGCAGGGGATGCATCCCTACGATGTCTCCAAGAGCTGCACCGACCTGATCGCGCAGACCTACCACCACACCTACCAGACGCCGGTTTGCATTACCCGATGCGGCAATTTTTTTGGCGGTGGCGATCTGAACTTCAGCCGCATCGTCCCCGGCACGATCCGTTCGGTCTTGGCCGGCGAGGCGCCCGTCATCCGCAGCGATGGCAAGATGATTCGCGACTACGTGTACGTACGCGATGTGGCCTCGTTCTACCTTCATCTGGCGCAGGCGATGGACGACCGTTCCCTGCACGGCCACGCCTTCAACTACAGCACC
>JANOKR010000019.1:0-5957 GCA_031419315.1 Betaproteobacteria bacterium | reverse complement strand
GGCGCGGTCGACGAAAGCGAGGTCACGTTTTCGCATGAGATGAAGGTCACGCGGGTGCTCGAATCGCCACGCGTGACCAAGCCCTATGAAGAAGACCAGTGGCGCGCGATCGTCGGCCTCGGCCTCGAGGTCGACCGCCATCTCAAGCGCCAGGATGTGCGCCTGACGATGGGCGGCGAGCCGACCTTCGTGGCGGTTGGCGACCGCGACGCTGCGGAGTGGAATACCGACGCCCTCGGCCCCACCAAACGTGGCATCGCCAACGAGTTGACGCAGCGCCTGATGGCACGTTACGGCAGCGGCGGGTTTTTGCACTTCGGCCAGGGCAAGTGGTATCCGGGCGAACAACTGCCCCGCTGGGCGCTGTCGATCTGCTGGCGCGCCGACGGCCAACCCTGTTGGGGCGACCCGGCGATCTTTGCCGACGAACGCGAGCTGCACCGCAACACCGGCGCTGACGCGCAGGCCTTCATCACTGCGCTGGCGCAGCGCCTGCAGGTCGACGCGGCCTGTGTGCAACCGGCTTTTGAAGATGCCTGGTACTACCTCTGGCGCGAGCGCCGGCTGCCGGTGAATGTCGATCCTTTTGATTCGCGGCTCGACGACGAGATGGAGCGCGCGCGCCTGCGCCGGGTCTTCAAACAAGGGTTGGACAGCGCGGTGGGCTACCTGCTGCCGCTGAAACGCGAATGGGCCACCGGCAGCAATTTTGCCAAGGGCCCGGCCTGGGTCACCGGCCCCTGGTTTGTGCGCGACGAACGGCTGTATCTGCTGCCGGGTGATTCGCCGATGGGCTGGCGGCTGCCGCTGGACTCGCTGCCCTGGGCTAACGCCGCAGACAAGCCGCAGCCGCTGCTGCAGGATCCTTTTGCGCCGCAGGCACCGTTGCCGGCAGCGGCGCTGCTGCGCACGCAGCCGCGCGCCGCGGCGGCTACGCCGGCCGCCGCCGGGGCAGCGCCTGCGGCAGTTACTGCGCACAACCCGACCCATCCCGGGCCGCAGGCGCCCGACGCCGCGCCCGAGCGCCATCAATCCGCGGGCTGGCTGAGCCGCACGGCGCTGTGTGTCGAAGTGCGCGACCCGCAGCGCGCGAATGGGCCGAAGGCCGAAGTCGCGGCAGCTGCAAAACGCGGCGAAAAGAGTGGCGTGACCAGCGGCGAGATCAGCGGCGTGATGTATGTCTTCATGCCGCCGCTGCAGCATCTCGAGGACTACCTTGCACTGCTCGCCGCGATCGAGGCCACGGCCACCGAGCAGAAAATCAAGCTCGTGCTCGAAGGCTATCCACCACCGCGCGACCCGCGTTTGAAGATCCTGCAAGTCACACCCGACCCGGGGGTCATCGAAGTCAATATCCACCCGGCGAAGGACTGGACCGAGCTCGTCGACCACACCGAGTTTTTGTATGAGGCCGCGCACCAGACCCGGCTGTCGAGCGAAAAGTTCATGCTCGACGGGCGGCACACCGGCACCGGCGGCGGCAACCATTTTGTGCTCGGCGGGGCCACGCCCGCTGACAGCCCGTTTTTGCGCCGGCCCGATGTGCTGGCCAGTCTGCTGACCTATTGGCATAACCACCCGAGCTTGAGTTATCTCTTCAGCGGCATGTTCATCGGGCCGACGAGCCAGGCGCCGCGGTTCGACGAAGCGCGCGACGACCAGGTCTACGAAGTCGAGATCGCGCTGCAAGAGCTGCAGCGCCAGACGGCGGCCGGCAAGTCCGTGCCACCCTGGCTCGTCGACCGCGCACTGCGCAACCTGCTGATTGATGTTACCGGTAACACCCACCGCACCGAGTTCTGCATCGACAAGCTGTATTCACCCGATGGCCCGACCGGCCGCCTGGGGCTGCTCGAGCTGCGTGCTTTCGAGATGCCGCCGCACGCACGCATGAGCCTGGTGCAGCAACTGCTGCTGCGTGCGCTGCTGGCCTGGTTCTGGCGCGAGCCTTATGTCGGCCGCGGCACGACGCGGCTGACGCGCTGGGGCACGGCGCTGCACGATCGCTTCATGCTGCCGACCTTCGTCAAGCTGGATTTCGACGATGTGCTGGCCGAGCTCAACGCCGCCGGTTTTGGCTTTGACGCGGCCTGGTTTGCGCCACATTTCGAGTTCCGCTTCCCGCTCATCGGCGAAGTCACCACACTCGGCATCGGGCTGGCGGTGCGCACCGCGCTCGAACCCTGGCATGTGCTGGGCGAAGAGGGCGCACCGGGTGGCACCGCGCGGTATGTCGACTCGTCGCTCGAACGTGTCGAGCTCAAGGTCAGCGGCCTCAACGACAACCGGCATGTCATCACCGTCAATGGCCGCGCCGCGCCGCTGCAGGCGACCGGCCGGGTCGGCGAGTTTGTCTGCGGCGTGCGTTACCGCGCCTGGCAGCCGCCGTCGGCCTTGCACCCGACGATCACCAGCCACGCACCGCTGACCTTCGACATCGTCGATCGCTGGCTGGCACGCTCGCTGGGCGGCTGCCAGTACCACGTCGCGCATCCGGGCGGCCTGAGCCACGCGACCTTCCCGGTCAACGCCTACGAAGCCGAAAGCCGACGCCTGACGCGTTTTACGCAGCTCGGCCACACGCCAGGGCGCATCGACGTGAAGCCGGCCGTGCCGAGCCTGGAGTTCCCGTTCACGCTTGACCTGCGGCGCCCCTGAGACCCTGACCGGAACCACTGACTTGCCGCAGAGCCAAAGCCAAACGACGCTGCCGGTGCCGGTGCAGACGCCGACACCAACGCAGTCGCAGTCGCAGTCGCATACGCAAACGCAAACGCAAACGCAGACGCCGACGCAGTCCCAGTCGCAGTCGCAGTCGCAAACACAGACGCAGACCGCGCTGCCGTTTGGCGATTCCGGCATCCCGACACCCGCCGGCGAGCTGTTGCGCCACGCGCGCCCGGCTGAAGCCGGTGTCTGGGACGAGCTGCGCGGCGCCAACGGCAAGCTGCGCCCGGCCTGGCAGGGTTTTGGCGCCTGGATGCCACCGCTCACAGTGGGCGTGCCGCAGGCCGTCGATCTCGATCGCCGGCTCGAGCAGGTGGCGGCGCAGATCCGCCGCGACGGTGTCACGCACAACGTTTTTGGCGAACAAGGCGTCGCGGCGCGGCCCTGGTCGCTGGAACTGCTGCCGCTGTTGATCGACGCCGCCGAGTGGGCGCAGATCGAGCGTGGTGTGGTCCAGCGCGCGGCGCTGCTCGAGGCCATGCTCGCCGATGTCTACGGCCCGCAGCGCCTGCTGCACGAAGGTCTGCTGCCGCCGGCGCTGCTGTTGCGCCACCCAGGTTATGTGCGGCCGATGCAGGGCATTCAGCCGGCGGGCGGCCAGCGCCTGCACATCGTCGCTTTTGATATCGCGCGCGGGCCCGAAGGCCGTTGGTGGGTCGTCGCCCAGCACACCCAGGGGCCGTCGGGGCTGGGTTATGTGCTGCACAACCGGCTCGTCATCGCGCGCCAGTTTCCTGACGCCTTTCGCGAGATGCGGGTGCAGCACATCGCGTCGAGCTACCGGCGCTTGCTCGATACCGTCGAGCAGGCGGCGCGCAGTGTTGCCGCGGGTGCGACGCCGCGGGTTGCGCTGCTCACGCCGGGGCCGTTCAGCGAAACCTATTTTGAGCATGCCTATCTGGCGCGTTATCTCGGCGTGCCGCTCGTCGAAGGCAGCGACCTCACGGTGCGTGGTGACCGCCTGTTCCTGAAGACGGTCGAAGGCCTGGAGCCGGTGCATGGTCTGCTGCGCCGTGTCGATGACGATTGGTGCGACCCGCTGGAGCTGCGCGCCGACTCTGCACTTGGCGTGCCCGGTTTGTTGCAATCCGCGCGCGCCGGCCTGGTGGTGATGGCCAACGCGCTGGGCAGTGCCTTTTTGGAGTCGCCAGCGGTGATGGGTTTCATGCCCGGCATCGCCGAGCGCCTGACCGGCGAGAAGCTCAGCCTGCCGTCGCTGCCGACCTGGTGGTGCGGCGAGCCGGCGGCCTGGCGCGACGTGCAGGGCGGGCTCGAAGGCAAGCTCCTGCGCGCCACCTTCCCGCATGGCGCGCGCACGTCGCGGGTTCACGATCACAGTGCGGTGCAGGTCGAAGACGACCCCGATGGTTGGACAGTGCAGGGCCGGCTGCGCTTTGCGCGCGCGCCGATCTGGGGCGGCTGTGCGCTCACGCCGCGACCGGCGATGGTGCGGGTCTATGCCATCGCCGACGGCGGCGGCCGCTGGCATCTGCTGCCCGGTGGCATGACCCGCGTTGCCAGCGCCGAAGACGAAAGTGTCTCGATGCAGCGCGGTGGTTCGAGCCTGGACACCTGGGTGCTGACCAACGGGCCGGTGGACACTTTTTCGATGCTGCCGCAGCGCCTGTCGGTGGACGACATCACGGGCCGGCACCGCCCGGTGAGCAGCCGGACTGGCGAGCACCTGTTCTGGCTCGGGCGTTATACCGAGCGCACCGAACAGCTCGTGCGCCTGGCGCGCGAGACCTTGCAGCTCATCGATGCCGACAGCGATGCGTCGGCGCCGGTGATGCAGGCGCTGTCGATCCTGGTCGTGCGGGCCGGGCTGGCGCCGCCGGATTCGCCGACGCTGGCCGACTCGCCGCAGGGCTTCGAGCGCGCGGTGCTGGCGGCGCTGAACGGTGCCGACGATGTCGCCAGCATCGGCTTCAACCTGCAATCGCTGGAGCGTGTCTCGCTGGCATTGCGCGAACGCCTGTCGTCAGAACAATGGGGCCTCATCCGCACGATGCGCGAATCGTTCGAACGTGCGCTCCAGGTCGCGCCCGGTGAGCTGCCGGCATGGCCGCAGGTCTTGCCGGCGCTGGACCGGCTGGCGCTGCACCTGGCCGCGGCCACCGGCGCGCAGACCGACCGCATGACCCGCGACCATGGCTGGCGGCTGCTTGCGGTGGGCCGCCTGCTCGAGCGGCTGCTCGGCATGACGGCGCGCTTCGAGGCTTTCCTGAGCACCGGGGCCTTGCGCAGCGCCGCCGGCATCGACCTGCTGCTCGATCTTTTCGACAGCGCGATCACCTTTCGTGCGCGTTACCAGCGCCACGAAGACTTGCTCGCATTGACCGACCTGCTGGTGCTCGATTCGAGCAACCCTCGGGCCTACGCCGGGGTGCTGCGCCGGCTGCGCACCGAGCTGAGCAAATTGCCCGGTGACGGCAGCGCGGGCACGCTGCTGGCCGGCCTGCCGCTGGACGGCGTCGGCCTCACGCTGGAATCGCTGCGCGGTGCCGACGACAGCACGATCAGCGCCACGCTGCTCGATCTGACGCGCCGCCTCAACGCCGCCGCGACGGTGCTCGCCGAAACCATCGGCCACCGCTACTTCGCGCTCGCTGACGGCATGGACGAGTTGCAGCGGGTATGAGCAGCGCCGGGCCGCCCCAAGCTGCGAACGCCCCCTCGGGGGGGCGAGCCCGCGCCGAGCGAGCGCCTGCGCGCTCGAGAGTGGCGGACGAGCGCCCGCTGGCTTGCAAGCCAGCAGGCCGCGCCGCGGCCGTGGCCGCAAGCGTGGGGGTCACATGAGTTCAACTCGGCTCGAACTTTCGGTGCAGCACGAAACGCGTTATGACTACGCGGCGCCGGTGTCGCTGGCGCATCACCTGCTGCACTTGCGGCCGCTCGTCGACGCGCACCAGGACCTTTTGCAGTTCGATTTGAGCGTGACGCCCAGGCCAAACCAGTTGCAAGACGGCGGTGATGTTTTTGGCAATGCGTGCAGCCATTTCACGATCTCCCAACCGCACGAGTATCTGCTCGTGCGCTCAAGCAGCCGGGTGCGTGTGGCGCCGCGTTTTGCGCTGATCGATGCAGCGCGGTCGCCGGCCTGGGAGACGGTGCGCGACCGCCTGCGTTATGTCGCGCGGCAAGGCTTCGACGGCGCGGTCGAGTTTGTCCAGCCTTCGCCCTATGTGCCGCGGCTGGCCCCATTGCGCGACTTCATCGGGCCGTCGTTC
>JANOKR010000018.1:0-7458 GCA_031419315.1 Betaproteobacteria bacterium | reverse complement strand
GTGGCATGAGAGTCCTCGTCCTCGGCGGCAGCCGCTTCATCGGCCGCCATGTCGTCGAAGCCTTGCTCGCGGCGGGCCATCGGGTGACTGTGTTCAACCGCGGCGTCTCGCCGGACCTGCTGCCGGCCGTCGTCGAGCGGCTGCGTGGTGACCGCGACGCCGGGTCGGCTGGCCTGGCGGCGCTGGTCGCGCCGGCGCGTCCAGGCAGTTGGCGCTGGGATGCCTGCATCGACCTCAGCGGCTATACCCTGCGCCAGGTTCGTGCCAGCGCCGAAGCGCTGTGCGCTGAGATCGGGCGTTATGTTTTTGTCAGCGCGGTGATGGTTTACGGCGACCCTCAGCAGCGCCCGGTGCTCGAGACCCAGCCGCGCCTGCCGCCGGCCACCGAAGCAGTGGTCGAGATCAACGGTGAAACCTACGGGCCGCTGAAAGTGGCCTGCGAGGACATCGTGCAGGCGATCTACGGCGTGCGCGCAACCGTGTTGCGCCCGCAGGTCGTCGCCGGCCCGCACGACGATTCGAACCGCTACGGGCATTGGGTGCAGCGCGCATTGCGCCTCGGCCCGATGCTCGCGCCCGGCGATGGCCGCGACCATCTGCAAGTCATCGATGTGCGTGACCTCGCGCGTTTTGTTTGTACGGTTGTCGAGCGGGATCTCGGCGGCGCTTTCAACCTCGCCGGGCCGCGCCTGACCTGGTCCGAATTCATCAAAAACTTGCTCGGCGTCGAAGCGCCGGTCTGGGTGCCGGTGACGCTGCTTGAGGCGGGCGGCCTTGAGCTTTGTCGAGCTGCCGCTGTTCCGGCCCGAGCACGGCCTGCGCGCGGGCCTGATGGATGTGAGCAGCGCGCGGGCGCAGGTTTGCGGCCTGACGCTCACCGACCCGGTGATCACCGTGCGTGACGTGCGCGCTGATGGCGCCACGCGGCCGTGGACGCCGGCACTGCCAGCGCAGCGCGAAACCGAACTGATCCAACTTGCCCTGAGACTCTGACGGCGGCCCAAAGACGATGAATACGACTGAACTCTTTCTGATCGCGATGTTGATCGTCTTCAGCGTGCCGTACCTGGTCTGGCGCCTGGGCCGCACCGAGTACTGGGCGCCGCTGGTGGTGGTGCAGATCGTCGCCGGCATCGTGCTCGGCCCGGGGGTACTCGGCGCCTGGCTGCCGGGGTACTACGACTTTGTCTTCACGCCAGCAGTCATCCAGAGCCTGAACGGCGTCGCCTGGTGGGCGGTGATGTTGTTCGTGTGGATCGCCGGCGTTGAACTCGATCTCAGCCAGGCCTGGCGGTACCGCCGCGAAAGTGGCATCACTGCCGGCCTGGCGCTGGCGGTGCCGCTGTTGCTGGGCTGTGGCGCAGCGCTGGTGATGCTGGCCACGCCTGCGCAGTGGGTCGGCGCGCAGGCGCAGACCTGGCAGTTTGTCGCCGGTGTCGGCATGGCCTGCGCGGTGACCGCGCTGCCGATTTTGATCCTGCTGATGGAAAAGCTGGAGATCCTGCGCCAGCCGATCGGCCAGCGCATCCTGCGTTATGCGAGCCTGGACGACATCGCCATCTGGGGCGTGCTGGCGGTGATCCTGATGGACTGGCAACGGATCGGCAAACAGGCGCTGTTTCTCGCTGCTTTTGCCGGCTTGGCCTGGCTGCTGCGCCACGCCATGCCGCGCCTGCCCGAGCGCGACCGCTGGTTCGTGTCGATCGTCTGGCTGCTGGCCTGTGCGCTCGGTGCCGACTGGTGCGGGCTGCATTTCATGGTTGGCGCGTTTTTGGCTGGCGCGGTGATGGACGCGCATTGGTTCAACCAGGAGCGGATGGACCTGCTGCGCCACCATGTACTGCTGGTATTGATGCCGGTATTCTTCTTGAGCACCGGGCTGCGCACGCAGTGGGCGCTGGAGGGCGGCGTCGCCGCGGTCTTCATCGCTGCGGCCTGGCTGCTGCTGGTTAGCGTGGCCGGCAAGCTGATCGGCATCCACCTTGCCGGGCAGATCCTGAAGTGGCAGCCCGGTGAAGCCAGCCTGGTCGGCTGGCTGTTGCAGACCAAGGCGCTGATCATGATCATCTTTGCCAACGTGCTGCTCGACAAGGCGCTGATCACCAACCCGACCTTCACCGCGCTGCTGCTGATGGCGGTGGCCAGCACGATGCTCACGGTGCCGGTGGTGACGCCGATGCTGCGGCGCCTGGCCGCGGTGGTCGGGCGGCGCAGTTAGCCCCGCTCGCGCCGGCGCTTGTGCATGGTCGGCGGTGCAGCACACGGCGGGCCGCCGCGGCTGCAACGCCGGCTGCGCACCGGCATCAGTCGAGACTGATATTGGCCTTCTTCACAAGCTGTTCGTAGATCTTCGACTTGGCCTCGGCGGCGCTGGTGATCTCCTGCGGCGTCCAGCTGATCGGCTCGAACGCAAAAGTGTCGAAGCGCGCCCTGACCTCGCTGTCGGTGAGCACCTTGGCAACATCGGCGTTGATCTTTGCGCGTAAGCCCGGGTGGATGCCCTTCGGCGAGACGAGCACGACAAAAGCATTGACGTCGAAATCGGCCGGCGCGCCGGCTTGGGCGGCAGTTGGCACTTCGGGCAACTGGGACAAGCGTTTGTTCGAGGCCACCGCGATATAGCGCAGCTTGCCGGCCTTGTAGGCGCCCGAGCTCGACGGCAGGGTGCCCAGGCTCCAGGCGACGTCGCTGCTGCTGACCGACATGAAGAGCTGGCTGACCTCGCGGAAGGGCACATGCTGCATCTCGATGCCGGTTTGCAGCTCCAGCAGTTCGGCGCCCAGGTGGCCGGGGCTGCCGACACCCCAGGAGCCGTAGCTGACCTTGCCCGGCGTGGCCTTGGCCGCCGCGATGAGGTCGCCCATGGTCTTGAATTTGGATTCCGTGGCCACCGCGATCAGGAAGGTGGTGCGGAAGATCGACGCCACCGGCTCGAAGCCGGCGACCGCGTCGGCGCCACGCTTCTTGTACAGGTGCGGCACGGCGGCGAGATGGTCGCTGTCGAGTTGCAGCAGCGTGTAGCCATCGGGCGCGGCGCGGCGCACCGCGTCGATCGCGATGAGGCCGCCGCCGCCGGGTTTGTTCTCGACGATGACACGCTGGTTCCAGGCCTTGCCGAGTTTTTCGGCGACCAGGCGCAGGGTTGCGTCAGGCCCGCTGCCGGGCGGGAAGGCGGTGACCAGGGTCAGCGGCTTGTTCGGGTAGTCGGCTTGCGCCAATGCAATGGTGCTGGCCAGGCCGCTGCTGAGCAGCGCCACAAGCGCCGCGGCGGGCAGCAAAGGATTCAGGGTGCGTCGGATCATGGTTGACCTTTTTGTCGGGGGGTCGTGAATCGGGCGGTGATGCGGGTGGTGATGCGGGTGGTGAATCGGGTGGCGAATCGGGTGGTGAGGGGCATCACGCGGCCTGCTCGCGCCAGAAGCCCAGCTTCTCTTGCGCGACACGGTCGGAATAGGAAAAGAGCACGAGATCAGCGGCATCGCCGGATGTGCCGGATGCAGCCGATGCGCCCGACGCGTGCAGCGTGTAGGCCATCCAGCCCGGCACGACGACGACATCGTGCGGCGTCAGTTGCAGGCGCTGTTCGCCCGCGCCGTCGGCGTCACCGCCAGCGTCACTGCCAGCGATACGAATCTCGCCGCGGCCTTCGACGACGATGAAGACCATGCTGTCCGACGAGCGGTAGGGCTGCGTCGAAAAACCCGCTGGCAGCAACCGGATCATGGTCGCCATGGTCGGCATCGCCCAGCCGCCGTCGATCGGATTCACGTAGCGCATCAGGTGGCCCTGGTGGGCATCGGGTGCGCCGGCCCTGGTCAGCGCATGCAGCGCTTCGCGGGTGCGGCTGTAGGGGTAGTTGAAGACCGGCGAATTCAGCGATGCATGCCGGTAGCCGACCGGCAGCAGGCCGCTGCCATAACGTGCCAGCGCATCGCCACCGGGCCGGGTGGCGGCGGCAACTTGGGTGTGATGGTCTTCGCGAAACGTGCTGCCGAAAAAATGCGTCATCGGGATGTCCAGGCCATCGAGCCAGACCATCGGCCCGCTGCCCTGGTGGCCAGGGTGGTGCCAGGCCCAGCTCGGTGTGATGACAAAGTCACCCGGCTGCATCAGCGTTTCTTCGCCATCGACCGCGGTGTAGGCGCCGCTGCCTTCGACGATAAAACGCAGCGCGCTCTGGGTGTGGCGGTGCGCGGGCGCGACTTCACCCGGCATGATCAGTTGCAGGCCGGCATACAGCGTCTGCGTGATCTGCGAGCTGCCCTTGAGGCCCGGGTTCTCCAGGATCAGCACCCGGCGCTCGGCCTCTTTGGCGCTGATATGCAACGCCGACTCCAGCACATGTGGCCGCACCTCGTCATAGGCCCAGCGGTGGGGCACGCCGACCGGCGTCGGCGCCAGCGGCACGAGCGATTTCAGGCGTGTCCAGAGCGGCGCCATATGCTGCGGGTCGATGCGCTGGTAGTAGTCCTCGCGGCTGCCTTGGGGGGTTTGCGGGCGGGTTTCCGGGCCGGCATCCAAGTTTGGGACCGGGGTTTGCGGCGCGTCCATCACCGCACCTGCACTGAAAGCTGGCCCAGGCCGTCGATGCCGCCGAGCATCGTCTGCCCGCGCTCGACCTTGCCGACACCTTCTGGCGTGCCGGTGTAGATCAGGTCGCCGGGCTGCAGCTCGAAGTAGGCCGACAGGTGCGCGATGACCTCGGGCACCGACCAGATCAGTTTGCTGATATCGCTGCGCTGGCGGTCGTTGCCATCGACCTGCACCCAGACCGCGCCGCTGACGGGGTGGCCGATGACCGAAGCGCGGTGGATCGGCGCGATCGGCGCCGACTCGTCAAACGCCTTGCCCAGCTCCCACGGCCGGCCCTTGTCGCGGGCCTTGAGTTGCAGGTCGCGCCGGGTCATGTCCAGGCCCACCGCATAACCGAAGACATGCTCGTTGGCCTGCTCGATGGTGATGTCGCGGCCGCGCTTGCCGATCGCCACGACGAGCTCGATCTCATGCTGGAAGTCGCTCGTGCCCTGCGGATAGCTGATCGCCACGGTTTGCCCAGGTGCCACGTTGACGATCGAGTTGCCGGGCTTGCAGAAAAAGAACGGCGGCTCGCGGTCGGGGTCAAAGCCCATCTCGCGGGCATGTGCGGCGTAGTTGCGGCCGACGCAGTAGACGCGGCGCACCGGAAACAGCGCGTCGCTGCCGGCGACCGGCACGGCGACTTGGGCTTCGGGTTCAAAGACGTAGTTCATCGGGTTTCTCCAGAAAGAAGCTTGTCAGGCGGCCAGGCAGTTGTCGACCCGCCAGCCGTAGAGCCATTCCATCGCGTCGTAAAAACGCTCTGGTGTGCGGCCGGTCCAAAGATCGTTGCGCACCAGGCGCTCGACATCCTTGGCGTGAAAGATGCGGCCCATCTCGCGCGCCGACAGCACCACCCGCGCGGTGCGCGCGACACGCGAGCGTTGGTAGAGCGCAAAGGCCTGGTGGAAGTCGTTGTCGCTGACCCGCAGCGCCTCGCCCAGCGTCACCGCATCTTCCATCGCCATGCACGCTCCTTGCGCCAGGTATTGCAGGGTCGGGTGGGCGGCGTCGCCAAGCAGCGTGACACGGCCAAAAGTCCACTGCGCAATCGGCTCGCGGTCGGCGGTGGCCCAGCGTTTCCAGTCTTTGGGCAGGTCGATCAGCTGGCGCGCGCGCGGGCAGATGCCGGTGAAGTAACTCTGCACTTCTTCGCGGCTGCCTTCGCGCACGCTCCAGTCTTCCTGGTCGCGGCTGTGGAAAGTGACGACGACGTTGTACTGCTCACCGCCGCGTAGCGGGTAGTGCACAAGGTGACAGTTGGGCCCCACCCAGATCGCCGCGGCGTTCCAGCGCAGATCGGCCGGGAAATCGTTTTTGTCGACCACCGCGCGGTAGACGACATGCCCCGACACCCGCGCCGGGTCGCCGACAAATTGATCACGCACCGCGGACTTCACGCCGTCAGCGCCGATCAACGCGATGCCGCGGTGGCGGCCGCCCAGGGCGTCAATGACGGTCACGCCGGTCTCGTCCTGCTCGACGCGGTGAACCTGGGTCGAGGTCTGGATCTGGATGCGCGGGCTGGCCAGCGCGGCTTCAAGCAGGCTGCCATGCACGTCGGCGCGGTGGATCACTGCGTAGGGGTTACCGAAGCGCGCGCGAAAGGCGGCACCGGTGGGGATGCGGCCGACGCAGGTTTCGTCGAGCGCATCGTGCATCACCATCTCGTCGGTATAAACCGCGCGCGAGCGGGCGAGCTCGCCGATGCCCAGCGCGTCGAAAGCGGCAAAGCCGTTGGGGCCGAGCTGGATGCCGGCGCCGATCTCACCAAGTTGTGGCGCCTGCTCGAGCACCTTCACCGAAAGCCCGCGCCGCACCAGCGCCAACGCCGTGGCGATGCCGCCAATGCCACCACCGGCCACCAGGACGGGGTCACCGGAATCTGAATTGATTGACATCGATCGGCCTCGAAGCGTTGGCGGCGATTGGGGAGAAACGACGCACGCCAATACGACGCACGCAACTCATCAGTATACTGACGATAAGTGTAGTGTTAGAGTGTGGATCACGATCCCGGGAAAACCCGAGTTCGATGGCAAGGATTGCATCGGAACGCCGAGATGGCCACCAAACCCGCTTCCAAAACCGCTTCCAGACCCGCCGTCAATAGCGCCGGCAAAACCGCCAACCGCAGCGCCCCCAGGGCGGGGCTGGCCGACGCCGTCGACCTGCACGAGCTGCCCGGCCACCATATCCGCCGGCTGCAGCAGATCGCGGTGTCGATGTTCCTGCAAGAAACCGAAGGCCTGGGCATCACGCCGATTCAGTTCGCCGCCCTGCAAACGGTGGCCAACAGTGCAGCGTCGGGCCCGGCGATCGACCAACGCAGGCTGTCGGCGGCGATCGGCCTGGATACCTCGACCGTCGGCGGCGTCATTGACCGCCTCGAGGCGCGCGGCCTGCTCGCCCGCCAGCTTTCACCCGACGACCGCCGGGTGCGGCTGCTGGCGATCACTGGCGAAGGTGCCAAGGTGCTGGCCGCCGTCCAGCCGGCGATGCTGCGCGCGCAGGAGCGCATCCTGGCGCCGCTGCCGCGCGCCGAGCGCCGCGAGTTCATGCGCCTGCTGCGGCGGCTCGTGGATGGCAACAACGATGCGAGCCGGGCGCCGAGCGACCTGTCGTGAAGCGGTTGGGCCCAGCGCGACCAGTGGCGCGAGCAAGGCGCCGGGTGGGGCGCAGTCGGGGCTCGGAAGGCTTGCCCTACGCTGCGCTGCGGGTGCCCTGCGATGCTCGGATTCCTGGCCCGTGGCCGAACTCACTTCGCTCGCTGCGCTCGCTTCGTTCAAACAGTCGGCCACAAGTCAGAGCACGAAGCGCGCTGCGCGCGCGGCCAGGAATCCTGTGCTTCTCGGCTGCGCCTACTCGCCCCGCCCGCACCCC
>JANOKR010000017.1:0-2106 GCA_031419315.1 Betaproteobacteria bacterium | reverse complement strand
CAGATGGCCTTCGCCTTTGCCGAGCTGCTCAACCAGGAAGCGCTGGCGCTGCAGGCCGACGGTGTTGATATCGTGCAGTTCGACGAACCGGCCTTCAATGTTTATATGGACGAGGCTGCCGACTGGGGCGTCAAAGCGCTTGAGCGCGCCGCGCAGGGGCTGACCTGTACCAGCGCCGTGCACATCTGCTACGGCTACGGCATCAAGGCCAATACCGACTGGAAAAAGACCCTCGGTGACGAGTGGCGCCAATACGAAAAGATTTTCCCCGCTTTGAGCCGCAGCTCGATCGACCAGGTCAGCGTTGAATGCTTGAACTCGCATGTGCCGGCCGAGTTGATGGCGCTGCTCAAGGGCAAGGACGTGATGGTCGGGGTCATCGACGTCGCCAGCGATGTCATCGAAAGTGCCGAAGAAGTCGCCGCCGAAATCGGCCGCGCCTTGCAGTTTGTGCCCCACGACCGCCTCATCGCCTGCACCAACTGCGGCCTCGCGCCGATGAGCCGCGAAGTTGCGGTGGCCAAGTTGCGCGCACTGGCCGATGGCGCGGCACTCGCCAGCCAACGTTTCACCGCAGTCGCATCGAGCGCATGAAGTGGCGGCGCCTGTGGCAGCCGGGCAAGCTGCTGTTCTGGCAGATGCTGGTTTTCAACCTGCTGTCGTCAGCCTGCACCTGGGCGCTGCGGGCCTTGCCGCTGAGCACCCTGGGCATGGTGCTGGTGGCCAGCGTGGCGTTGCTGAATGTCGCGTTTGGCCTGCTGGCGGCGTGGAAGCTGATGCAGGATTCTTAGGGCGCTGGTGACCCGGCGACCCGGCGCGCGGGCCGCGCAAGACGCGCAACCTTCAGGGCGCGGCCGCCGGTGCCGTCTGCGCCCAGGCCATCCGCAGCCGCTGTGCAGCGGCACGCAGCGACAGGTTGGACGAAACGTCGGCTTGCGCCAGGCAGTCGGCGGCATAAGCGGTGTCGCACTGCAAGCGCTCGACATGGACATGGCGGCCTTCATGGGCCATCAGCCATTTGAAGTCGATGATGTCGAGCAACTGAACGGCATTCACTTCGGCGCTCGAAACGGAGTTCATTGGCGGTTGGGTTTTGGCAGTGCTGGCACATTAACGCCTCAATCCCAACAAGCGCTGACAAGCGGCTAGAGCTGTCTCCTCAGACGGACACAATTCACCGTCGCGCTGTCAGGTCTGCCCGGCGGCGACCAAAACGAAGCACCCGCGCCCGCGCCATCAACCGCAACCATGACCCCGCCGCCCCCGATCACCCGCCTGACCGACCTGCCCGCCCAGCTTGCCGCAGCGGGTTACGCCATGCTCGACGCCGCCGGCACCGCGGCGCTGGCTGGCGTGAGGCCTGACGACCTGGCCCGGCTCGCGCCCTATTGGGACGCTTTGCTGCCCGACCAACATTTGCGCGACGGCGGTCACTACCGGCGCCGGCGTCACAGCTGTTTTGTCGTCGATCGCCAGGGCATCGTGGCGACACCGCACCGCGCGCACTGGCAGCCGGTGGAATACAACGCATTGCACGGCGGCATCGAACGCTGGTTCGAACCGATCGAAACCGGCATGCAGCAGGCAGCGGCATTTTTGGCGCTGCTGCGGGGCTTGAGCCGGTTGGCCGACCACCTGCGCCCGGGTGTCGAGCGCTGGTTTGTCGAAGCCCACCCGTTCCGCATCGACTGCACTGGCGGCATCGGCCGGCCGACCCCTGAAGGCGCGCACCGCGACGGCGTCGATCTGGTCGTGGTGCTGCTCGTGGCGCGACAGCAGATCAAGGGCGGCGAGACGCGGGTCTTCGATGCGGCCGGCCCGCAAGGCATGCGCTTCACGCTTGAGCAGCCGTGGAGCGCGCTGCTGCTCGACGACGCCCGCATGATCCACGAAAGCACGCCAATCCAGCCGCTGCACGCGGGTGCCACGGCGCACCGCGACACCTTCGTCATCACCTTCAGGCAAGACGCCTTCCAGGGGCCCGGCGCATGACACTCGCCATCTCTTTTGACGACATCCGCGCCGCCGCAGCGCGGCTGAAGGGTCACGCCCACCACACGCCGGTGCTCAGCTCGCGCACAGCCGACGAACGCACCGGCGCGGAAG
>JANOKR010000016.1:0-3800 GCA_031419315.1 Betaproteobacteria bacterium | reverse complement strand
CCGGGCGCGACGGCGGTCGGCATCCCGGCGCGCATCGTGGCCAAGCAGACGGACCTGCTGCGCGAGCAGACCGCGGCGCGGATGGGGTTTTCAGCCTATGGCGTGACCCAGGGCGACGACCCGGTGGCGATGGCCATGAAGGGCCTCATCGACAACGCCTCGGGCCACGAACACCAGATTGCGCTGCTCTGGGCGGCGATCGAAAAACTCTCGTCGCGCTCGCGAGAGCTGCCACTCGGCGACTGCGTGCCGCACGACGCCCAGACCGCCGAGGTCTTCGATGGCGAGCGCCTGAGCCGGCTGGTCAAATAAGCGCGGCAAATCAGCGTGGCAAGCAAGCGCCAGCCGCTGCGCTAAAGGGTTAGCCCGTCGGCGCCTTCAGCGCCGAAGCATCAGACGGTCGGCACCTTCAGCGCCGATTTCGGCCTGAACGACTTGCACAGTTCGTCGCGGGTGACGAGGTACGGCCCGCCGATGAGGTCGATGCAATAGGGCACCGCGGCGAAGATGCCGGGCACCGCTGGGGTTGTTGATTCGGGTGACGCCGGCAAACCTTGCAGGGTCTGCGCAATCGACTTCGGCTGGCCGGGCAGGTTGATGATCAGGCTGCTGCCGCGGACCACCGCCACCTGCCGCGACAGGATCGCGGTGGGCACGAAGGCCAGGCTGATCTGGCGCATCTGTTCGCCAAAACCGGGCATCACCTTGTGCGCCACCGCCAGTGTCGCTTCTGGCGTCACATCGCGCGGCGCCGGGCCGGTGCCGCCGGTGGTCAGCACCAGAGCACAGTGCGTGTCGTCACAAAGGCTTGCCAGCGCGGCTTCGATCTGCGGCTGCTCGTCGGGGATCAGGCGCGCATGCCATTCGATCGGGTTTTGCAGCGCGCGGCCGAGCCAGTCCTGCAAGGCGGGCAGGCCTTGGTCTTCATAGACGCCGCTGGACGCCCGGTCGCTGACCGAGACGATGCCGATGCGCACCGTGTCCAGGCTTGCGGCGGCGGCTGTCACAGCGCCGCCTTGATGAACTGGAACAGCTCGCGGTAAGCACGCGCCTGGCGCGGGCTTTGGCCCGGGCCCGTGGCTGCCACCGGGTCTGCCTTGACCGGCGCTGCTGCCGCACGCACCAGCGCGCGCAGTTGCTGCACGTCGCAGTCGGGATGCTCCTCTACCCAGCGTGTCAAAGCTTCGTCGTTGGCGAGCAAGCGATCGCGCCAATGTTCGATCTGGTGCAGCTGCAACGTTTCCTGTGCGCTGCCAAGTCGGCTGGCTGCCACGGCTTCGCGCAGCGGCGCCTCGTCGGTCTGGCGCATCAGCTTGCCGATGTACTGCATCTGCCGCCGCCGGCCTTCGTGCGACTTGGTGCGGCGGTACTCGGCGATCGCGCTGCGCAGCGAGTCCGGGATCTCCAGCGCGGCCAGGCGGCCGTCGGGCAGGCCGACAAGGTCGACGCCGAGCGACTGCAAGTCGTGGGCTTCGCGTTTGGCGCTGCTCTTGCTCGGGCGGCCATCGGGGCCGAGTGGCGCGTCGGCATCGCGCGCCGCAGTGCGGCCGGGGGCGGGGCGTTGGGACATCGGGACGATGATAATCGTCGGCTTCGAAGGCGAGGCCCTTGCTGCCGATCCTTCACACCGAGCCTTCAGCCGATGCCCAGCCAATCACCGACGAAAAAAACCACCGACAGCGGATTCGCCTACCGCCGTGAGCAGTTCCAGCAGATCGTCGACGACGTGTTGCTGATGGCCCGCGAGCTTGGCGCCAGCGATGCTGGCGCCGAGGTCTCCGAAGGTGCTGGCTTGTCGGTGTCGGTGCGCAAGGGCGAGCTCGAGAATGTCGAGCGCAACCGCGACAAATCGGTCGGCGTGAGTGTTTATCTCGGCCAGCGCCGTGGCAATGCAAGCAGCTCTGACTTCTCGCGTGCGGCACTTGAGCAGACCGTGCGTGCGGCCTACGATATTGCGCGTTTCACCGCCGAAGACCCGGCCGCCGGGCTGCCCGACGCTGCCGACCTGGCGAGCGCCGATGTCGCTGCGCTCGACCTCGATCTATTTCATCCCTGGGCAGTCGACGCGGCGGCAGCTGCCGAGCTGTCGCGGCGCTGCGAGCAAGCGGCGTTTGACACCAGCCGGCGCATCACCAACTCCGAAGGTGCCGGCGTGTCGGCGCAGCAGGCCCATTTCTGGGCCGGCAATTCGCGCGGGTTTCGCGGTGGCTACGCCAGCTCGCGCCACTCGATTTCGGTGGCGCCGATTGCCGGCCGCGGCAAGTCGATGCAGCGCGATTCCTGGTACAGCTCGATGCGTGATGCCACCGAACTCGCCGCGCCCGAGGCGGTCGGCCGTTATGCCGCCGAACGTGCGCTGGCGCGCCTGCACGGCCGGCGTGTGCCGACGCGCGAAGTGCCGGTGTTGTTTGAGTCGACTGCCGCCGCGGGTTTGCTCGGCGCTTTTGTGCAGGCGACGTCGGGCGGTTCGTTGTACCGCAAGGCGAGTTTTTTGCTCGACAGCCTGGGCCAGGCGGTGCTGCCCGGGCATATCGATATCGTCGAAGACCCGCATCAGCGCAAGGGCAAAGGCAGTGCGCCGTTCGACGACGAGGGCGTGTACACGCGGGCGCGCCAGGTCGTGCAGGCGGGTGTCGTGCAAGGCTATTTTCTGTCGAGCTATTCGGCGCGCAAGCTCGGCCTGCGCACCACCGGCCATGCCGGCGGCTCGCAAAACCTGGCGCTGACGAGCCGGCTCACCCAGCCGGGCGACGATTTGACCGCAATGCTGAAAAAACTGAGGCGCGGCCTCTTTGTGACCGAGCTGATGGGCCAGGGCGTGAACTACGTGACCGGCGACTATTCGCGCGGCGCGGCGGGCTTCTGGGTCGAACGTGGGCGCATCGTGCATCCGGTTGAAGAGGTCACCATCGCCGGCAACCTGCGCGACATGCTGCTGGGCATCGTCGCGGTGGGCGCCGACAGCTACACGATGGGCTCCAAGACGATTGGCTCGGTGCTGGTCGATCGCATGAAGCTGGCCGGGTCCTGAACCTCGCGCGCCGGCCGCCGACGGTGGAAACCCCGTGCGGGCTGGCGCAGGCACGCTCCTAGAATCTGCCGCGTCCCGACCCCGGGTTTGGTTTTTGTCTGTCTGCCATCAGGAGATTTTTCATGGAGCGTCGTTCCTTTGTCCACGGTGCCGGTCTGGCGGGCGTACTCGCCGCCGGCGTCGCACCGGCCGTTGTGCACGCGCAGGCGAATATTCGCTGGCGCCTGACCTCGAGTTTCCCGAAGTCGCTGGACACCCTGTTCGGGGTCTCCGACGTATTCGCCAAACATGTCAACGACATGACTGGCGGCAAGTTTGTCATCTCGACCCACGCGGCCGGCGAAATCGTGCCGGCCTTCGGCACCGTCGACGCGATCCAGGCCGGCACCGTCGAGATGGCCAGCACCGCGCCGTATTACTTCTTTGGCAAGGACCCGACGTTTGCGCTCGGCTGCGCGATCCCCTTCGGCCTGAACAGCCGCCAGATGACGGCGTGGATGTACGAGGGCAATGGCCTGAAGCTGATGCGCGAGTTCTACCGCCCGTACAACATCATCAGCTTCCCGATGGGCAATACCGGGGCCCAGATGGGCGGCTGGTGGCGCAAGGAGATCAAGTCGGTGGCCGACTTGAAGGGTGTCAAGTTCCGCACCGGCGGCTTCAGCGGCCGGGTCTACGAGCGCCTGGGTGGCGTGGCAGCCAATATCCCGGGCGGCGAAATCTACGCGGCGCTCGAGAAGGGCACCATCGACGCCGCCGAGTGGGTCGG
>JANOKR010000015.1:0-2993 GCA_031419315.1 Betaproteobacteria bacterium | reverse complement strand
AGGGTGCCGGCAAACTCATCGACGACGACGAGCTGCGCGAGGCGATGGCCGAAAAGGGCCTGGGCACACCGGCGACACGCGCGCAGGTGATTGAAGGCCTGATCTTCGAGAAGTACATGCACCGCGACGGCCGCGAACTGGTGCCCACCGCGAAGGCGTTTCAGTTGATGACCTTGCTGCGTGGCCTGGCCATCGAAGACCTGACCCGCCCCGACCTGACCGGCAACTGGGAGTACCAGCTCGCCGAGATGGAGCATGGCCGCTTGAAGCGCGAGACCTTCATGGCCGAGATCGCCAAGATGGCCGAGCGCATCGTCAAGAAGGCCAAGGAATACGACCGCGATACGATCCCCGGCGACTACGCGACTCTGGCCACGCCTTGTCCCAACTGCGGCGGCACGGTGAAAGAAAACTACCGCCGCTTCGCTTGCGAGAAGTGTGAGTTCTCGATCACCAAGATCCCCGCCGGCCGGGCCTTCGAAACCGCCGAGGCCGATGCGTTTTTGCGCGACAAGAAGATCGGCCCGCTGGAAGGATTCCGCTCCAAGGCCGGCTGGCCGTTCACCGCCGAGATGAAGCTCGTCTTCGACGACGAGATCAAGAACTGGAAGCTCGAGTTCGACTTCGGCGACGATGCAAAAAAGGCCGAAGGCGACGGTACGCCGGTGGACTTCTCGGGCCAGGAAACGCTGGGCGCCTGCCCAAAGTGCGCCGGCCGGGTCTTCGAACATGGCAGCTCGTATGTCTGCGAGCACAGCGTCGGCGCACCCGTGACCTGCGACTTCAAGACCGGCAAGATCATCCTGCAGCAGCCGGTGCCACGCGAAGAGATGCACAAGCTGCTGACCGGCGGCAAAACCGGCCTGCTCGAAAACTTTGTCTCCAACAAGACGCGGCGCAAGTTCAAGGCGTTTTTGGCCTACGACAAAAAAGAAGGCAAGGTGATCTTCGAGTTCGAGCCGCGAGCACCGCGTGCGCCTGCCGGCGCCGCGGCCAAGAAGACGGCCGCTGCTAAGTCGGCGGCAAAAAAGGCCGCGGCCTGACGATGCCCGGTGCACCGGATGCGCTGGCTCACTGGAGTACCTCCATGCTGCGCATTGCGGTATTCGCCTTTCGGGCGGCCGGGCAGGCTCCTCAGGCAACCTACGCGCTGCGCGCTGCGGTATTCGCCCTTGGGGCGGCCCGGCGGGCTCATGCGCACCGCGGCCGGCGGCCATGACGCTGGACATCCTCTACAAGCTGCTGGCGATTTTTGTTGCCATCGCGCTGGGCTACTTCGCCGCGCGCATGCGCTGGCTACAGGCCGGCAACGATGCCAGCGACCCGGCGCGGGTGCTGAGCAATGCGGCGTTTTATGTCTTCGTGCCGGCGCTGCTGTTTCGCACCACCGCGCGGCTGGATTTTGCGCAACTGCCGGTGACCACGGTGATGGCGTTTTTCCTGCCGACGCTGGCGCTGGTCTTCGCCGTCTTCGTCTGGCAGCACGCCAGCGGCGCCAGCGACCGCCATGGCGCGGCGGCGCCGGCGGTGCGCACGCTGTCGGTGATCTATGGCAATTCGGTGCAGATCGGTATCCCGCTGGCGGCAGCGCTGTTTGGTGAGGCCGGGCTGGCGATCCACGTCGCGCTCGTGAGCCTGCACGCGCTGATCCTGTTGTCGGCGGTCACGGCGCTGGTCGAGCTGGACCTGGCGCGGGCCGCGGCGCGGGCGCGGCAGGAAACGGCCGCCTCTTTCTGGCCGACGATGCACAGCACGTTGCGCAACACCATCGTCCACCCGGTGGTGTTGCCGGTGCTCGCCGGCTTGTTGTGGAACCTCACCGGCGCCGGGCTGCATCCGGTCTTTGACGAGACGCTGTCGGTGCTCGGCGCGGCGGTGGTGCCGCTGTGCCTGGTGCTCGTCGGCATGACCCTGGCCCACTACGGCATCAAAGGCCATTTGCGCGGCGCGATCGGCATCAGCGTGCTCAAGCTGCTGGTGATGCCGGCGATCGTGCTGGTCACGGCGCGCTGGGGCTTCGGCCTGGTCGGCACACCGCTGGCGGTGGTCGTGGTCCTGGCCGCGCTGCCGGTGGGCAGCAACGCGATCATTTTCAGCCAGCGCTACAACACGCTGCAAGGCGAGGCGACAGCGGCGAATGTATTTTCGACCTTGGCTTTTGGCCTGACCGCAGCGCTGTGGCTTGCGGTCCTGGCGGCGCTGGGCTGAGTCACAACGCTCACCGACAGGTTTTGGGACAATCGCCGCATGCAAGCCCAAGATATCCCGGCCTACATGGCCCATGTCGGCGTCGCCGCACGGGCCGCCGCGACGGTGATGGCCGCGGCCTCGACGGCGGCCAAAAACGCCGCGCTGCGCTCGTTGGCGCGCCGCTTGCGCGATGACGCCGCGGCGCTGGCGCAGGCGAATGGTCTGGACTTGGATGCAGCGCAGGCTGCGGGCCTGGCCGAGCCGCTGGTCGACCGCCTGAAGCTGACGCCGCAGATCATCGAGACCGTCGCCGAAGGCTGCGAGCAGATCGCCGCGATGGCCGACCCGGTGGGCGAGATCAGCGGCGTCAAGCGCCGCCCGAGTGGCATCAGTGTCGGCCAGATGCGGGTGCCGCTGGGTGTCTTCGGCATGGTCTACGAGAGCCGGCCGAATGTGACCATCGAAGCCGCATCGCTGGCCATCAAGAGTGGCAACGCCTGCATCCTGCGCGGCGGCTCAGAGGCCTTGCAATCGAACCTGGCACTGTGGCGGCTGGTGCAGGCAGCGCTGGTCGATGCCGGCCTGCCGGCCGAGGCAGTGCAACAGGTCGAGACCACCGACCGGGCGGCGGTCGGCCTGCTGATCACGATGCCGCAGTCGGTCGACGTCATCATCCCGCGCGGCGGCAAGAGCCTGATCGCCCGCATCGCCGCCGAGTCGCGTGTGCCGGTGATCAAGCACCTGGATGGCAATTGCCATATCTATGTCGACGCCGAGGTCGACCTCGCGCTCGCCCTGGCGGT
>JANOKR010000014.1:0-11152 GCA_031419315.1 Betaproteobacteria bacterium | reverse complement strand
AAGCGCGGATCGAACTCGAAGGCATGCCGCGCCTTGCCGTCGTTGAGCGTGGCCGACAGGTCTTCGAGCTGCGGCAAGACAAAATTCCAATCGTCGAGCAACTGCTGCATGCGTGTGGCGATGCCGGTGGCGAAATGGGCTTGGCGCAGGTCGCGCGAGACGACAACGAGCTGGCCGTCGCGCGAGCCGTCTTTGTAGGTGGCGAGTTTCATTCGGGCGCCTTCTTCACTGCAGTCATTGATCGGGGCCGTTGGGTGTTCAGTGGCAGTATTCTGCGGTGCAGCGGACCGCGCCCCCCATCGACTTGAATCGACTGCGTGATCGCCTGAGCGAGCGCCTGGTCGTGCTCGCCCTGGTGCTGGCCGCGCACGCGGCGTTGCTCGGTGGCAGGGTGGACTTGGTTCGCTTTGGTGACTTCGATCCGGCGGTGATGCCGAGCAGCGCGCCGGTCTTGACGGTGCGGCAGATCTTGCGGCCGGCGGCAGCACCGGCAGCGGCCGTCATTCGCGCCGGGCCCAGCGCCGGCGTCGCGGTAGCCGGCACATCGGCCGGCCGACGCCGACCGGTGCCGGCGCTCGACCCGGCGCGGCCCGCCCCTTTGCTGGCAGCCTCCGCGGTGGTGCAAGAGCCGGCAACCGGCGCCGCGCCGCAACCCGCTGCGCCCGAGCCGGCGCCGCCGATCGAGGTCGCGCTGACGCCACCGCCAGCACCGGCCGCGGACGCGCCAGCCGCGGCACCCGTCACGGCGCAGCCAGCGACCCCCAGCGCGCCCGATGGCGCCGACAGCCCTATCCACCCAACGCGCATCGCGGCGTCGTTTCGCCTGGCCTACAGCTTGCAGCGCGGCTCGATCAGCGGCAGCGCCGAACTGGACTTTCGCCGCGCGGCGGAAAGCTACGAGCTTGAGCTCAAGGGCAGCGTGTTTGGTGTCGACGCGATGTGGCTGGTCAGCCGCGGCGCCTTCGACGCGGCGGGCCTCGCGCCCGAGCGTTTTGTCGACCGCCGCCGCGGCCGCGACCGGCATGCCGCGAACTTTGACCGCGCTGCTGGGCGCATCACTTATTCGGGCCCGCAGATCACGCACCCGCTGCCCCCTGGCGCCCAAGACCGCCTGAGCTGGATGGTGCAGCTGCCGGCGATCATCGACGCCGACCCGGCGCGTTTTGCAGCCGCCGGCACGCGAGTGCCGATTTTCATCAGCGGCGCTCGTGGCGACGCCGGGGTCTGGATCTTTGTCGTCGAAGGGCTGCAAACGCAGGGCCTGCGGCTGACCCGCGAGCCGCGCCGCCCCTACGACACGCAGGTCGAGGTCTGGCTCGACCCGGTGCGCCACCACCTGCCGGTGCGCGCGCGGCTGTCGACCCCGCCGGCGGGCGAGACGCTGGAGCTGCTGCTGACGGCGCCGTGATCGTCTGGCCAGTGGTCTTGAAATCTGGCGCATCGCCGCGACCTGCGGCGGTAGAGAGGAAGTCGCCGCCATGCAAATGCTTTACAACTCCGACAGTTTTGTCGTCGTGCAGTTCGACTTCGAGCCCGCTGCTTCACGCGCCGACGCGCTCGCCCCGGCGAACCCCGCCAATGCCGCGGCACAGAACCAGGCTGCAATCGGCGGCTTCGAGATCGTCGACAAGATCGGGCGCAAGGAAATCTTCATCCAGGGCGCGGTTGCAGAAGCTTTCAAGCTCGGTGTCCAGGCGCTGACCGAACAAGGCCCGGCGACGGAGGAGACCATCGACGATTACCTCGCCGGTTACACCGCGCTGGCGCAGCAGCCGCTGGTTTTGCACTGAGCGGCTGACTGGCAACTGAGCGGCAACCGAGCGGCAATCGAGCGTCAACCGAGCGGCAGCCGAGCGCCATCTGACCGGCGGCACTTGCCCTCGCCGCCGCAGTGCGGCACGATGGGCCGCAGCGGGGCTTTTTTGCCCCGGCGTTGGGGGTGCCATGGCCAAGGTGCAGGGCGGGCGGTGGGTGTTGTCGCCCGGGCTCGAAGATGCAGCCGTTCTCGACCGGCTGTGCACCCACTTTGTCCTCACGCTGACGCTGACCCAGGGCGGGCGCTTCAATCTGCGGCGCGACTGGAACGGGCTCATCGCGCTCACCGGCCGGCACCTGGTGTGGCCGAGCGAGGTGCTGGCCCGCGTGCGCTCATTTCTGAATCTGCGTTGCAAAGGCAACGAACATTGGCGCGGCCACGAAACGCTTGCCGACGATGCCTTTGTCGTGCGCCACGGCGGCTGGCGCGGGCCCTACGAAGAGGGCACGCTGTTTTTTTATCTCGACGAGTACATCAAGGACAAACCCAAGGACCTGTTGGCGGTGCTCGCGGCAACACGCGACTGGCTGCAGCGGCGCTTGAAAAAAGAGCACACGCTGGTCGAGAAAAATATCGACGCGCTGGCTGGCCTGCTGCAGCTGAATCCGGCCGAGCGTGCGCTGCTGCTCTACGGCACGCTGGCGCGATACCAGCGCGACCTGCGCGGGCTGCTGGTGGAGTTCAAGGTCTCGAGCGCGCAGGAAGCCTATGCCGCGATCGCCGCGGTGGCCGGCGTCGACCCGGCGCAAGTCGCCGAAGCGCTGCGTGCCGGCTCGCGGCTCGAGCGCATCGGCATGATCGAAAACCTGATCTCCGAACACAACATCACTGACCTGGCCGACCTGATGAAGGTCAGCGAACAGCTGCCGCCGGTGTTGATGCGCGAATACCGCGGGCCCAACGATTTGATGGCGGTCTTCACCCGGCCGGCGACGAAGAGCGAGCTGACCGGGGCCGATTTTCACTTCGTCAGCGAAGACGTGCAGGTGCTCACCGCCTTGCTGAAAAACGCTGTCGCAAGGCAGGAGTTGGGCGTCAACGTCTTGCTCTACGGCCCGCCGGGCACGGGCAAGACCGAGCTCGCCAAGGTCTGCGCGCAGGCCGCGGGCCTGGGGCTGTATGAAGTTGAATATGCCGACCGCGATGGCAACTCGCTGTCGGGGCGCGACCGCTATCGCAGCTTGCAGATCAGCCAGGTGTTCCTCAAGGGCAGCCACGATGTCGCACTGCTATTTGACGAAGTCGAGGATGTTTTTCCGCCGATCTCAAGCGACGCCGCGCAGATCATCGCGCGGCTGGACAGCAGCGATGCGCTGCCGGGCGGCATGAACAGCAGTGTCAGCGGCAAGGCCTGGGTGAATCAGATTCTCGAAACCAACCCGGTGCCGGTAATCTGGGTCACCAACCGCGTCGAGCAGATCGACCCGGCTTTCCGCCGCCGTTTCCAGTACCACCTGCAACTGAAGTCACCACCGCCCGGCGCGCGTGAAGGGCTGGTCACGCGGGCGCTGGCCGGCGTGCCGGTGAGCGACGGCTTTGCAGCGCGGCTGGCCGAGCGGCGCGGGCTGACACCGGCCCAGATCCGAACCGCGGTGCGTTTTGCGAAGCTGGCATCGATGGCCAGTGATGCGTCCAGTGATGCGTCCAGTGATGCGGCCGTCGGGGCGGGCAGCGCGGCGGCCAGCGATGCCAGCACACGCACGAGCACCGAAGCCAGCGCCGAGATCAGCTCGGTCGAAGCGCTCATCGAACGCCAGCTTGGCAACGCCGACCGCGCGCTCGGTGGTGCCGGCGCCGGGCGCGAACGTGGCGCGCGTCTGGTTGTCACCGACTACGACCTCGGCTTGCTGAATGTCGAATGCCGCTTCGAAGTGCCGCGCATCGTCAAAGCGCTCAAGCGCCGCGGCCATGGCACCTTGTGTTTCCACGGCGTGCCGGGCACCGGCAAGACGGCGCTGGCCGAGCACATCGCCAAAGCGCTGGCGCGGCCGCTGATGGTGCGCCAGGCGAGTGACCTGGCAAGCAAATATGTCGGCGAGACCGAACAGAATATGCACCGCATGTTTGAAGAAGCGCAGGCCGAATCCGCAGTGCTGCTGCTCGACGAAGCCGACAGTTTTTTGCGCAGCCGGCGCCTCGCCGAGCGCCACTACGAAGTCACCGAAGTCAACGAGATGCTGCAGGGCATGGAGCGTTTTGCCGGCATCTTCATCTGCACCACGAACCTCTTTGAAGATATCGACGAAGCGGCGCTGCGCCGATTCACTTTCAAGATCCGCTTCAAGGTGCTCGAGGCGGCGCAGCGCGAGCGCATGTTTGTCGCCGAGGCGCTGGCCGGTGATGCGGCGGCGCTGAACGTTGAACAGCGGCAGCGGCTGGCAGCGCTGGACCAGCTCGTGCCGGGCGACTTTGCGGCGGTGAAGCGGCAGGTCGAAATCCTGGACCTGCCGTTTGAGCCGGATGAGTTTTTGGCCCAGCTGGAAAGCGAACACCGCGTCAAGCCCGAGGTCCGCCAGCGGCGCGGCATCGGCTTTGTCGGCTGAATTGACAGCCCCCACGCTTGTCGCTTCGCGCCTGCGCTGCCTTCCGGCTTGCAGGCCGGATGGCCTTCGCCAGCCACAAAGCCCCTCTCGGGCCTTTGTGCGCGGGCTCAGCCCCCCGTGGGGGTTTCGGCCGCTTGGGGCGGCCCGGCGCTGGCCTCAGACGCGCCAATAGCTAGAGCTGCTCCCACGGCAGCGCGTCGAAGCGCCAGCCGTTCAGGCGCCCGCGATGGAAATGTTCGTCGAGTTCGCCCTCAAAGCCGTAGAGCACGTTGACCACATCGGTGAAGCCCGCCGCTTCGAGCACCTGCCCGGCGTCGACGGTGCGCTTGCCCGATCGGCAGATCAGCACCACCGGCAGGTCGCTGCGGCCGCCGGCTTCGCGCCGCACCTGGTCGACAAAGCGCTGCGGATGCGCCTGCATGTCGGGGTACTCGTACCAAGGTACATGCACGACGCCCGGCGGGTGGCCGACATAGAGGTATTCGACTTCCATGCGCACGTCGACAAACAGTGCCTGCGGCGTGTTCTGAACAAAGGCCCAGGTCTCGGCGGGCGTGAGGTGCTTCATGATGATGCTGGGGATGCGACGAGATCGTTGCCTACAATCCTGCCATGAACGCCACGACGCCCCTTTTCACCCGCGGCGCAGCGCTGCCCGCGGTGCTGCAACAACGCATCGTGATCATCGACGGCGCGATGGGCACGATGATCCAGCGCCACAAATTGGGCGAGGCCGACTTTCGCGGCACGCGCCTGGCCGATCATGCAAAAGACCTCAAAGGCAACAACGACCTGCTCGTGCTGACGCAGCCGGACGTTATCCGCTCGATCCACGAGGCCTATCTCGCCGCCGGTGCCGACATCATCGAGACGAATACCTTTGGCTCGACCTCGGTGGCGCAAGATGACTACGGCCTGGGGCACCTGGCGCGCGAGATGAATATCGCCGCAGCACGGCTGGCGCGCGAGGCCACGGCCAAATTCAACAGCGCCGACAAACCGCGCTTCGTCGCCGGCGCTTTGGGCCCGACGCCGCGCACCGCGAGCATCAGCCCGGATGTCAACGACGCCGGCGCGCGCAATGTCACTTTCGATCAACTGCGTGCGGCGTACCACGAGCAGGCTTCGGGTTTGCTCGAGGGCGGCTGCGACCTGTTCATCGTCGAGACGATCTTCGATACGCTCAACGCCAAGGCGGCGCTGTTCGCGCTCGACGAGTTGATGGAAGAAACCGGCGAGCGCCTGCCGGTGATCATCAGCGGCACCGTCACCGACGCCTCGGGGCGCATCCTGTCGGGGCAGACGGTGGCAGCGTTCTGGCATTCGGTGCGCCACGCGCGGCCGCTCGCAGTCGGCCTGAACTGCGCGCTCGGTGCGGCGCTGATGAGGCCCTATATCGAAGAGCTGGCCAAGGTCGCTGGCGACACCTTCATCAGCTGTTATCCCAACGCCGGCCTGCCGAATCCGATGAGCGACACCGGCTTCGACGAAACGCCCGACGTCACCGGCGCGCTGGTTGAAGGTTTTGCCAAGGCCGGCTTCCTGAATATCGCCGGGGGCTGCTGCGGCACGACGCCGGAACATATCGCGGCCATCGCGCAGCGGCTTGCAGCTTACCGGCCGCGCACGCGCCACGATCCGCTGTTCAGCGGCTTGCTCGAAGCGGCGTAGACCCAGCGCGCGAATTCCCCCGCGCGCGCCGATCACGCAGGGCGCGCTTCAAACCCAAGCTACAAGGTCGGCACCGGCGCCAGCGGCGCAAAGTCTGCTTCGCGCTTGGCCTTCCAGGCTGCGATCGCGGTGCCCATCTCGTCGATATCGAAGATCGCACTTTGAAGCAGCGTCATCTGCTGCAAGGCTTCGGCGGTGCCATGGTCGCGCGCGAAGTTCAAGGCACGTTTGCTGCCGCTGATCGCCAGCGGGCTCTTGGCCGCGATGCTCGCGGCGAGGGTCTGCGCGTGGGCGTGCAAGGCGTCTACCGTCGGCAGCACGGCGTTGACCAGGCCGACCGCCAGCGCACGCTCCGCGCCCAGGCGGTCGCCGGTATAGGCCATCTCGCGCGCGACCCCTTCGGGCACGATCTTGCCCAGGCGCTGCAAGACGCCGACATCGGCGGCCATGCCGATGTGGATTTCCTGCACCGTAAAAAACGCATCGGCGCTGCACACCCGCAGGTCACAGGCGGTGGCAAGGTCGAGCGCGCCGCCGATGCAGCCGCCCTGCACGACGCAGATCGTCGGGAAGCGGGCGTCGTCGAGGATGTCGATGCAAGCCATCAGGCGGCGCAGGCCATCTTGAAACGCCAGCCGCTCGCGTGGTGTCGATGCCGCGAGCAGGTCAAATCCGCCGCCAAAAACATCGAGCGACATGCCGGCGCTGAAATGTTTGCCGGTCGACCGGATCAGCAACGCGCGGGTGCGGCCTTCGTCGCTGAGCCGCGCGACGGCGTCGCGCAGCGCCGGGAAAAACGCCGGCGCCAGAGTATTCATGCGCTCGGGCCGGTTGAGCTCGATCGTCGCGATGCCGGTCGCGGTGTCGGCTGTCAGGGTGAAAAAGTCGTTCATCGTGAGCCTGCGTGGTTGAACTTGGTGGGGCGTGGTCCGGCATCGCCGCGGTGTTGCGGCCGGGCCTCGCGCGCAGTGTGCCAGTCGCGGGAGGCGCGTTCTACACTGCTCGGCTATGAAGAGCGCAATTGCCAGCGATGGCATCGAACTTGCCGCCGCCGCCTGGCCAGTGACCAGCAAAACAAGCGTCACCCCGGCCGGCACGATCTTGCTCGTGCATGGCCTGGGCGAGCATGTGCAGCGATATACCTGGCTGGCGGCGCAGCTCAACGCCAGCGGCTGGAATGTCGTGGGCTACGACTTGCGCGGCCATGGCCGCTCGGGCGGGCCGCGTGGTGCGATCCCGGCCGCCGACTCGATGTTGGTGGACTTGGCCCTGATGGTCGACCGCGTTCGTCGCGATCACCCCGGCCGATTGGTGCTGCTCGGCCACAGCATGGGCGGCCTCATCGCCGCGCGTTTTGTCGCCGAGGCGCTGCAAGCGGCGCCGGCGGCGTGGTCACGGCCCGTGGACGCCCTGGTGCTGTCGTCGCCAGCGCTCGATGCCGGCATGTCGGTGGCGCAGAAACTGCAATTGGCGATCGGCTCGCGGATGCTGCCCAACCTGGCGGTGAACAACGGCCTTGACCCCGCGTGGATCAGCCGCGATGCGGCGGTCGTGCGCGACTACGTGGCCGACCCGCTGGTGCACGACCGCATCACGCCGAGGCTCGCGCGTTTCATCGTCGACGGCGGGCGTTTTGTGATCGGGCAGGCACCGCGTTGGGTGACGCCGACCTTGCTGCTCTGGGCCGGGGCCGACCGTTGTGTCGCGCCCAGCGGCAGCGCCGCCTTCATGGCGGCGGCAGTATCTAACCCGGCGGTGCAGGGGCGTTGTTTCGACGGCCTGTGCCACGAGATTTTCAATGAGCCGCAGCGCGGCGAGGTGGTTGCCCACCTCGCCGGCTGGCTCGCTCGGCGTAGCGTTTAGCGCTTAGCGCGTGGAGCGGGCGATGGTCATCGCCCGGGCCGCAAACGGCAGCAGCTCGGTGTAGATCGGCGCGAGTTCGCCGTTGGCACGTGCCACGGCGGCTTGCGCGCGGACTTCGGCGCGGGTCTTGCTCGAGACCAGCGTTTCGAAGTAGCCCAGGTCGGCAAAGTCGATGCTGCCGTCCTTCTGCGCCTGCACGAGTTCAGCGCGCACTTCGGCGCGGCTCTTTTGGGCCGACGCAACGGGGCTGTCCAGAGTGGCTTCAGCGGCGAAGGCGATGCTCGAGCCAAACCCGGTGAGGGCGGCGACGGTGGCGATGGTGAGGAGTTGCTTGGCGTTCATGATGGGAGTCCTTGATGAAAATAGTCGGTTGATGAAAACGTTCCAGGGCAGGCGGCGCGTCAGGGGTTTCATTCCGTCGGCATGTCGTCGTGTCCCGCCTCGGTGAGCCCTTGCCTGCGACTCATCGATGGGATGAACTTTAAGTACTTACCCGTGGGGCACAAAGGGCCTATACGCGAAGGGTTCGTTGCTGGATTCGCAATAATTGGCGCATGAACCAACTCCGGGCGATGAAGATTTTTCTGCGTGTAGCCGATGAAGGCAGCTTCGCCGCGGCAGCGCGCGCACTCGATCTGGCGCCGGCGGTGGTGACGCGCACGGTGGCCGAACTCGAAGAGCATCTCGGTGCGCGGCTGATGAACCGCACCACGCGGCATCTCGCGCTCACCGACGTCGGCAGCGACTTCGTCGATCGGGCGCGGCAGATCCTTGCCGACGTCGACGACGCCGAGGCGATGACCCGCTCGGTGGCGCAAGAGGCGCGTGGCGTGGTGCGCCTGCGCGTGCCGCCCGCGGTGTCGGTGCACCAACTTGCCAAACACCTGCCCAAGCTGCACGCGCGCTACCCGAAGATCACGCTGGAGATCGATGCCTTTGGCCCGGTCGAGGTGATGAACGACAACTACGACCTGAGCATCGTCTGGGGCCGAGCGCTGGTCGAGGGCGACTACATCGCGCGGCTGCTCGCGCGCAGCGAGGTCATCCTGTGCGCCACGCCCGAATACCTCGACGCCCGCGGTCGCCCGCAACACCCGAATGATCTTGTGCATCACGACGCGATGGTGCCGCCGATCAGTGAGCTGCAACGCGGCATCGTGCTGCATCGCGGGCCGCGCGGTGACGACGAACCGGCGGGCGAAACGGTGACCGTGATGCCCGGGATGTCGGCGCTGCGATCGATCCACGTCGATACCAACTACGCCGCTGCGCTCGCCGGCCTGGGCATCACCGGGCTGCCGTCCTTCGTCCTCGAAGATGCGCTGATGGAGCATGCGCTAGAGCGTGTGTTGCCCGAGTGGCAACTCTTTCGCGGCACGCTGTGGGCGACTCTGCCATCGCGCAAACACCTGCCGGCGCGCACCCGCGTCGTGCTCGACTTTCTGCTTGAGATCTTTGGCGGCGTCGACCACGACCCCTGGCTTGCCGCTGCGGGTTGCGAAACCATCCCACCGGCCTACACTGCGCCGACCCCGCCACGACGGAGAAAAACATGAACGCCAGAGACCCAGCGCTGACGACACCGAGGCCGCTGCCCAGTAGCGGCGTCGATGCCATCGCCGCCTTTGCGAACCGGATTTGGGACGACGAGATCGTGCCCGCGCTGACCGACTACATCGCGATTCCCGCCAAGAGCCCGATGTTCGACGCCGAATGGGCTGCCCATGGTTATCTCGACCGCGTCGTGCGTGATGCTGCGGCCTGGGTCGAAAGCAAAAAGGTCGCCGGCCTGAAGCTCGAAGTGGTGCGGCTCGAAGGCCGCACGCCGCTGATCTTCTTCGAGCTGCCGGCGACGAAGGCGGGCTCGACCGACACCGTGCTGCTTTACGGCCACCTCGACAAACAACCCGAGTTCAGCGGCTGGCGGCGCGACCTTGGCCCCTGGACAGCGAAGTACGAAGACGGCCTGCTCTACGGCCGCGGCGGTGCCGACGACGGTTATGCGGTCTACGCCTCGCTGACCGCGATCATGGCGCTCGATGCGCAGGGCATCCCGCGCCCGCGTTGTGTCGGCGTGATCGAAGCCTGCGAAGAAAGTGGCTCGTCAGACCTGCCGCTGTATATCGATGCACTGAAAACCCGGCTCGGCAATGTCAGCCTCGTGGTGTGCCTGGATTCCGGCGCCGGCAACTACGACCAGCTCTGGCTGACGACCTCGCTGCGCGGCATGGTCAGCGGTGTGCTCAAGGTCGAGGTGCTCAGTGAAGGGGTGCACTCGGGTGACGCCAGCGGCCTCGTGCCGTCGAGCTTTCGCATCCTGCGCCAGGTGCTCGATCGGCTCGAGGATTCAAAAACCGGCCGCCTGCTGCCGGGCAGTTTTCATTGCGACATCCCGGCATCGCGCGTCGAGCAGGCCAAGGCCACTGCGGCGATCCTGCAAGACGCCGTCTGGCAGCGTTTCCCCTGGGCCTGCGGCGCCGACGGCGGGCCGGTACTGCCGACGACCACGGACCCGGTGCAGGCGCTCGTCAACCGCACCTGGCACCCGGCGCTCAGCGTCACCGGCGCCGAAGGTTTCCCCGACCTTGGCAACGCCGGCAATGTGCTGCGCCCGCACACCGCCTTCAAGCTGAGCCTGCGCCTGCCGCCACTCGTCGACGGTAACGAAGCGAGCCTGAAGCTCAAAGCGCTGCTCGAAGACAACGCGCCCTACAACGCCAAGGTCACCTTCCACGCCGACGGCCGCGCCGGTGCGCTTGGCGCCACCGGCTGGAATGCACCCGAGCTCGCGCCCTGGCTCGAAGCGTCGATGAACGCCGCGTCGCGTACCTACTTCGGCGCGCCGCTGGGTTATATCGGCCAGGGCGGCACGATCCCGCTGATGAGCATGCTGCAAAAGGGTTTCCCGGCGGCGCAGATGATGGTCTGCGGTGTGCTCGGCCCGAAGAGCAACGCCCACGGGCCAAACGAGTTTTTGCACGTGCCCTATGGCAAACGTTTGACCGCAGCGGTAGCGCAGGTCATCGCCCCTGCCCTTGATGCCTGTCGGAGCTGCCGGCCCCGGCCGGCCTGGGGGCAGTCTCAAGGAAATGTGGCTTTGCCACTTTCCTTGACCCCCGGGGGGGGCGGCCGGCCCCGGCCGGCCTGGGGGCAGTCTCAAGGTAATGTGGCTTTGCCAATTTCCTTGACCCCCATGGGGGGCGGGCGGCCCCGGCCCGCCTGGGGGCCGTGAGCCCGTCCCGCCGGTTGAGTGTTTGAT
>JANOKR010000013.1:0-3138 GCA_031419315.1 Betaproteobacteria bacterium | reverse complement strand
GAGAAAACAGCCGACGACGAGGAATACCGCGGCGATAAAAAAGCCGGTCGCCGTGACGCCCATGCCCCAGGTCGAGACGCCAGCGAGCAGCGCCTTCGGGATCTGGTAATAGGCCAGCAGCCAGCCAAAGGCGCTCGCCGTGCCGACACAAAACAGCGCCACCGCCGACAGCTTGCCGGTGTCGAGGAAGGCGCCGTACAGGCCCTTCCAGTCCATCTCGCGATAGACCCACAACGACAACGCCCCGGCATAGAGCACGGCGATGCAGGCCGACTCGGTGGCCGTGAACCAGCCGAAGATCTTGCCGCCGATGATGATGAAAGGCGTGAACAGCGCCGGCAACGAGACCATCGCCGAGACCAGCACTTCTTTGAACGTGGCGCGGGTGTAGGTCGGGTAGCCGCGGCGCTTGGCGTAGGCGTGCACGGTGGCCATCTGCGCCAGCCCGATCAAGAGGCCGGGGATGATGCCCGCGAGCATCAGCGCGCCGATCGACACCGTGAGCACGCCGCCCCAGACGATCATCAGGATCGACGGCGGGATGATCACCGCCAGCACCGCCGACACGGCCGTGATGGCGACCGAGAAGCTGACGTCGTAACCTTCCTTGACCTGGGCGTCGATGAAGATCTTGCTCTGGCTCGCGGCGTCGGCGGTCGATGAACCCGAAACGCCGGCAAAGAAGACCGACAGCACGACGTTGACCTGCGCCAGCCCGCCCGGGAAGTGCCCGACCAGCGCGCGCGAAAAACGCACCAGCCGATCGGTGATGCCGCCGACGCCCATCAGGTTGGCCGTGAGCAGGAAAAACGGCACCGCCAGCAGGATGAAGGAGTTGTAGGCATTGAAGGTTTCCTGGATCAGGCCCTGCGGGTCGAGGCGGTCTTCGATGATGAAGATCGGCAGGCAGGCCAGGCCGAGCGCAAAGGCGATCGGCACGCGCAGGAACATCAGGCCGAAGAAGATCCCGAACAGGATCGTCGCGGCCGTGCTGGGGTCGAGCGTGGCGCCGATCATGTGAGCGCCTCGTCATGGCCGGTCAGTACCCGGACCGCATCGATCAACTGCTCGCCCTGGAACAGCACCCAGGTCAGGCCCGCCAGCGGCCAGGCCATGTGGATCAGCCACAGCGGCAGGTCGGCCAGCTCGGAGGTGCGGTTCCAGGCGAATCGCGTGAACTGCCAGCCCCACCAGATGAAGACCAGCGCGAAGGTCAGCACAAACACGCTGGAGACGATCTTCAACAACGCCGTGCCGCGCGGGCCCAGTTGCGGCCAGACATCCACATCGAAGTGCGTGCTTTCGCGGATGCCGACCATCGCGCCGATCATGATCATCCAGATGAAGAGGAAACGCGCCATCTCCTCGGTCCAGATATAGCTCGGGATCAACGCCGTGTAGCGCGAGAAGATCTGCAGGCTGACCGGAATGATCAGGATCGCCACCGCGGCCACCAGCAGCCCCGAAAGCAGGCGGCTGTAGGCGGCGCTGAAACGCCGCAGAACTTGAAGAAAAGTGTTCATGCAAAAGGAACGGCGACGTGCTGCACGTCGCCGTTCATCTCCAGGTTGCTTGATTCAAGTCGGTATTCAAAGGGCCTTGATCTTGGCGAAGATCGCCTCGGCGCCGACTTCTTTGGCGTAGGCGTCCATCACCGGGTCGACCAGTTTCTTCATCGCGTCGCGCTCCATGAACGGCACGCGCTTCAATTTGTTCGCCTTCTCCAGCGCCACCAGTTTGGCGGTGTCTTCCGACGATTCGATCTGGCGGCCGTAGGTGCCGGCCTCTTTGCCGGCACGCAGGATCGCGGCCTGCAGATCGGGCGGCAGCTTGGTGAAGGTCTTGCCCGAGAAGCAGATCGGCCTGATCGTGATCGCGTGCTCAGTCATCGCCAGGTGCGGCGCGACCTCGAAGAATTTCATCGTCTCGACACCCGCGGCTTCGTTTTCGCCGGCCGAGATGACGTTGTTCTGGATCGCGTTGTAGACCTCGTTGTAGGCGATCACGGTCGGGCTCATGCCGGCCGCGCTGAAGGTGCGGCTCCAGATCGGCGCACCCTGCACGCGCACTTTCAGGCCCTTCATCTCAGCCAGGTTGCGCACCGGCTTGTTGACAAAGATGTTGCGCGTGCCGCCACCGGCGTAACCGATCAGCATGACCTCGGCGTTTTTGGCGACTTCGTCGGCGATCGGCTTCAACAAGTCGGCGTCGAGCACCTTGTTCCAGTGCGCCAGGTCGCGGAACAAGAAGGGTGCGTCGATGAAGGGCGCGGCCTTCGAGAAGGTGGACATGTGGGCCGGCGAGACGATGCCGTAGTCGACCGCCTTGCCCTGTGCCATGTACTCGAAATACTGTTTCTCCAGGCCGAGCTCGCTGTTGCGGTGGAGCACAAAATTGATCGGCTTGCCGTAGTACTGCTTGACCAGTTCCTCGAACTTCAGCAGCGCCCGGTTGAAGGCGTGGTCGTCGTTGAACTGCACCGCGCCGTGCAGCGTGATCGCCTGGGCCTGTGCCGCCGTGTGAATACCCGCGATGAAGGGCGCCGAGATCGTGGCTGCCGCCGCGGCCGAGCTGATAAACGTTCTGCGCTTCATCATGTCGAATCTCCAGGTTGGATGGTGCAGGCTACGCTGCAGCGCGGGCTCGCACATCGGGGCTGGCCCCATGTGGCCACACCGCGAAAGCCATCACCGACCACAGTCGCCACGCCGGTACCACCGCCTGGGCCTCATTTGACCGGTATCGGTGCCGCGCTGGTGCCCAACGCCAGGCCGCTCAGCCGGCGGTCTCCAACGCCCGCTCGATGCGCCGCCGCGCAACCTTCGTCTTGGGCACGGCGAAGTCGAACCAGCTGCGCACGTCTTCTTCGAGCCCGACGCCGTGCATGTAGTTGTAGAGCGCCTTCTTCAAGGCCACGCCGAGACGGTCGTGGTCAACCCCGGTCGGGTCGTGGAAGCCAACGTCGTTCTTGGCAAACGTCACCGGTGGCAGCGGCAGCAGCGTGACGCCGTAGGCCTGCGGGTCGCGCCCGACCGGCGAATGCACAGTGCAGGTGAAGCGGTGAAAAAATCCTGACTGGATGCAGCCCGCGGCAAAGAGCTGGCGCACGAGTTCGAGCGCGTCGACGGTGTCCTGCAC
>JANOKR010000012.1:0-3158 GCA_031419315.1 Betaproteobacteria bacterium | reverse complement strand
CCAGCGGGACAGCATGTTCAGTCTGTAAATGCGGTTGATGACCGTGGCGTAGCTAGGCGCTGGGTCGGAAAAGAAACGATCTAGGACTTTCACAACACGTACGAGTGTGAACTGATGAGTTTCCAATGTCAACTGTATGGTAATAATTGGACTGATCAGTACAACTCTTACCAGTTCATTCAACCGAAACAAGGCGTGAATAGAATTGGCCATGACAAAGGTGCTGTTTCGCGACCGCGTGCTCCAGGCCCGAGAAGGCGCCATCCTGGCGTCCGTCAACCGGCTGCTCGCAGACAAGGGTTATGACGCGATGACGGTCGACGAAGTCGCGACTGACGTTGGCATCGGCAAGGCCAGCCTGTACCGACACTTCAGGTCCAAAGAAGCGCTCGCCGCTGCCGCCATGGTCGGCGTGCTCGACCGTGCGCTCGCCTTTGTGAGCAGCATCGACGCGCCAGCCAAAACCGCCGCCATCGACAAGCTGCGCGCGATCGCGCGCTGGGCAATGCTCTCGCAACTGGCCGGTGAGATGCCGATGCTGCCTGTGCAGAACTCCGGCCTGCGCGCTGCGTTGGGGGCGAACCAGGCTTATCTCGAGCGCCTGAACGAGCTCAGCGAAAAACTCGGGCGCTGGATCGCCGCGGCGCAGAAGGCCGGCACGATCAACCGCAGCCTGCCGCCCGAGCTCGTCCTGTACACGCTGTTTGCGCGGGCCTGCGATCCGGTGCTGAGCCTGCTCAAGGCAGGGGGCAACCACAGCGACGACAAGATCGTCACGACCCTGCTTGCGGCCTGTTTCGACGGGCTCTCGGGTGGGCGCCGGGCGCCGCCGGCATGATCTTGCAGCGCTGCGCCTGAGGCCGAGCGCCGCCGCGGAATTCGGCGAACGCAGCGGCGAACGCCGCGGCGCGATCAGCGCCCGAAGACGGCGACGCTGAACGGCGCGACCGCGGCTTGTGCCTGGCCTTGTGCATCGGCCGCCAGACCCGGCGCGCTGGCCGGATAAAGGCTGCGCAGCAGCATGCCGGGCGCAAGCGCATCGACCACCAGGTCGGCCCGTGAAGCGCCAGTATTTATCGCGACGACGATATGTTCAGCGGCAAGCCGACGATGAAAAACGAAGACGCCGGCTTCGAGGCCGGCGGTCGCGCTTTCGTAGCTGCCGTGTCGGATCGCCGGGTGCCGGTTGCGCAGCCCGATCATCGCGCGGTAGAAGCCGAGCAGCGACGGTGATGACAACAGCGACGACAGCGACGACAGCGGCAGCGCCGACGCCTGGCACCCAAGTTGAGTCTGCACGTTGTGCGTCGCCGCGTTGGGCGCGAGCGCGCGAAAGGGCGGCACGCGGCTGAAGCCGGCATGCGCTGCATCGGCGCTCCAGCTCATCGGTGTGCGCAGCGCGGGGTCGGGTTGCAGTGTATGCAGGCCGGCCATGCCGACCTCTTCGCCGTAGTACAGGAATGGCGTGCCGGGCAACAGCAGCAACATCGCGGCGGCCAGTTTGCAGCGCGCCTCGTCGCCGCCAAGCTGGTCGAAAACCCGCCGGCCGGCAAAAGAATCGTGGTTCGAAAGCAGCGTCGATATCGTGTGCGGCGCGTCGTCGAAATAACTCGCGACCTGCCGCAGCGATGCTGCGTCACCGCGCGCCGCGCCGACCAGCGCGCCGTTCAAGTCAAATGCAAAAGCGCTGCCAGCGCCAGCGGCATAACATTGTGGTTCACCGGGAATCTCGCAGACCATGAAGCGCTGCGCGTAGCCGTCGAGCAGCTTGCGGATGGTGGCCATAACGCCCAAATTTTCTGGCTGACAGTCCCAGGCGTCGGGGCCGTTTTCGATGAGATGGCCGACGGCGTCGAAGCGAAATCCGTCGACCCCGCGGTTGAGCCAGAAGCGCAGGTTGTCGTGGTGCCAGGCGGCGACGTCAGGGTGGCGCCAATTGAAGTCGGGCATGTGGCGCGAGAAGACGGCGAAGTAGGCGCCGGTGTGGTCGCGCCGCCAGGGGTCGGCGCCGTAGATCTGCCAGCCGGCAGGGGCCTCGTCGTGCCAGAGGTACCAGTCGCGATACACGCTGTCGCGGTCCGAACGCGAGGCCATGAACAGCGGATGTTTTGCGGCGCTGTGGTTGATCAGGTAGTCGATGATGACGCCGATGCCCCGCGCATGCGCCTGGCGCAGCAGCTCGTCAAAATCTTCGAGCGTGCCGTAGTCGGGGTTGATGGCGCGGTAGTCGGTGACGGCATACCCGTGGTCGCCGTCCTGGCAGGGATGGATCGGCATCAGCCACAGGCCGCGCACCCCCAGTTCAGCCAGATAGTCCAGGCGCGAAATCAGGCCACGCAGGTCGCCGATGCCGTCATCGTCGCTGTCTTGGTAAGCGCGCACGAAGATCTGCATGAAGGCGCCGCGATGCCAATCGGCGGCCAGTGTGCTGCCGGGGTCGCGCGCGGCGATCGGCTCGCTGCCGGGCGCGGCGCGGGGAATCCAGGTGGTGCTCAATGCCGCACCGTGAAAACACGCACCGACTGCGGCGGCATCTCGATGCGCGTGCTGCCGGTGCCGTCGGCGCGCGCCGGTTTCGCCGCGGCGGGGTAGGCCGAACGCAGGCGTGAGCCCGCCGGCAGACCGCCGGCCGCGGCAGAGACCGCGACGTCGCCATAGTTGATCAGCACCAACGTGTGGTCGGCGCCCAGGCGGCGCTGGAAGCCGAGCACCAGGCCGTCGGCAAAAGAGTTTTCGAAGCTGCCGCGGGCGATCGACGGGTGGCCGTTGCGCAGCTTGAGCATCGCCTTGTAGAAGTTGAGGATCGAGCCCGGGTCGCGGGCCATCACCGCTGCGTTGTGGGTCGCCACATTCGGCGCGATCGGGCGAAATGGCGTGCCGCTGGTGAAGCCGGCACGGGTGGGATCGGCGGTCCAGCTCATCGGTGAGCGCAGCGGCGCATCGGCGTCGGCCGAAGGCGCGCCGGCCATGCCGACCTCTTCACCAAAATAGATGTACGGTGTGCCCGGCTGCAGCAGGTAACCGGCCGCGGAAAGTTTGTATTGCGCGACATTGCCGCTGAGCTGGTCCCAGAGGCGCCGGCCGGCAAAGATATCGTGGTTGGACAAAAACGTCGCCATCGTCGGCGACGCGCTGCGGTAGTAGTCGGCCAGCCGGCG
>JANOKR010000011.1:0-3037 GCA_031419315.1 Betaproteobacteria bacterium | reverse complement strand
TTCATGAAGGCCGGCCTGCAGTTTGCCGACCGCATCACGACCGTGAGCCCGAGTTACGCCGCCGAGATCATGACGCCGGAGTTTGGCTGTGGCCTCGACGGCCTGCTGCGCCAGCGCGGCACGGTGGTGTCGGGCATCCTCAATGGCATCGACGGCCAGGTCTGGGACCCGGCCACCGACCCGGCGATCGCCGCGTGTTACGACACCACACAGATGGCCGGCAAAGCGCTGTGCAAGGCCGCGCTGCAAGCCGAGTTCGGGCTGATGCCTGCGCCTGAAGTGCCGCTGATTTGTGCCGTTAGCCGGCTGTCGCAGCAAAAGGGTCTCGACCTGCTGTTGCAGGCCTTGCCGTCGCTGATCGAGCAGGGGGTGCAACTGGTGGTGCAGGGTTCGGGCGACACCTCGATGGAGGCCGCATTCAGGATGGCCGCCCAGGCGCACCCGGGGCGTGTCGCGGTGCATCTGGGCTACGACGAAAACCGCGCCCACCGCATTTTTGCCGGCGCCGACTTTGTGCTTGTGCCCTCACGCTTCGAGCCCTGCGGCCTGACCCAGATGTACGGCCAGCGTTACGGCACGCTGCCGATCGTGCGACGCGTCGGTGGCCTGGCCGATACCGTGGTCGATGCCGATACTGTTGCCAAAAACCCGGCGTCGGCCAACGCTGAAGCGACGGGTTTTATCTTCGACCAGGCCAGCGCCGAATCGCTGGCCGGCACGGTACGCCGCGCGCTCGCTGCGTGGCGGGATGACCAGCGCCGACAACAGCTTCAAACCAGCGGCATGCTGCGTGACTTTTCCTGGGACGGGCCGGCGGCGCGCTATCTGCAACTCTATGCCGCGGCGTCGGTTGAAGATTGAGAACCCCGCCGATGTCTAACGTTCAATCCAAGCGGCTTGGCATTCTCGGCGGCAGTGGCCTGTACGACCTGGCCGGCTTGCAAGACACCCGCTGGGTAGCGGTCGACACCCCCTGGGGCGCGCCGTCGGACGAGATTTTCCTTGGCCGCCTGGGCGCCACCGAGCTCGCTTTTTTGCCCCGCCATGGCCGCGGCCACCGTATCCCGCCGGGCGAAGTCAACTACCGCGCGAATATCGCGGCGCTGAAATCGCTCGGGGTCACCGACGTGCTCAGCCTCAGCGCGGTGGGCAGCCTGCGCGCCGACCTGGCCCCGGGCACTTTTGTGATCGTCGACCAGTTCATCGACCGCACCGCCGGCCGCGCCAGCTCGTTTTTTGGCACCGGCCTGGTGGCGCATGTTTCGATGGCGCATCCGGTGTGTTCGCGGCTGGGGGACCATCTCGCTGCGCTGCTGGCGGCGAGCGACACGCCCTGGTCACGCGGCGGCACTTATGTGGCGATCGAGGGCCCGCAGTTTTCAACCGCCGCCGAGAGCGCGATCTACCGCGGCTGGAACGCCAGCGTGATTGGCATGACCAACCTGCCCGAGGCCAAACTCGCTCGCGAGGCCGAGCTTTGTTATGCCTCGGTGGCGATGGTCACCGACTTCGACTGCTGGCATCCGGCGCACGAAGCGGTGACCGTTGATGACGTGATCCGCGTCTTGCTCGGCAACGCCGGTCGCGCTCAAGGATTGGTCGCGGCGATGGCCGAACGTGTCGCCAGTGACGGCGCTGCGCCAGGCTGCAAGTGCCGCCGCGCGTTGGACCACGCAATGATCACGGCGCCGCAAGCCCGCGACCCGGCGATGCTGCACAAGCTGCAAGTGATCGCCGGGCGGGTGCTCTGATGCAGGTCCAAGGTCGCCCCACACGCACGATCTGGCCGAGCGCTGACGCCCGCAGCGTCAACATCGTCGACCAGCGTGCCTTGCCGCACACTTGGGTGACGCAGCAACTGCACAGTGTCGAAGCAGCGGCCGAGGCCATCGCCGGCATGGCCGTGCGCGGGGCGCCGCTGATCGGCGTCACTGCGGCTTACGGGTTGGCGTTGCAAGCGCTTGTTGACGTCGGCGATGCGGCGCTGGCCGATGCCGCTGCGACGCTCAAAGCCACCCGACCGACCGCAGTCAATCTGGCCTGGGCGGTTGATAAAACGCTGACGCAGTTGCTCGCGGTGCCGCGCGAGCAACGTGCCGCAACGGCGTGGTCGCTGGCTGCCGCCTTGGCCGATGCCGATGTGCGCACCAACGCGGCCATCGGCGATCACGGCCTGGCGTTGCTGCGCCCGCTGGCGGCGCAGAAGCACGCGCGTGGGGACAAGCGCCCGCTGCAAATCCTGACCCATTGCAACGCCGGCTGGCTGGCCACCGTCGACTGGGGCACCGCCATCGCGCCGATCTACAAATTGCACGCCGCCGGCACCGCGGTGCATGTGTGGGTCGACGAAACCCGGCCGCGCAACCAGGGCGCCAGCCTCACCGCCTGGGAGCTGCGCGAAGCCGGCGTGCCGCACACCGTGATCGCCGACAACGCTGGCGGCCACCTGATGCAGCGCGGCGAAGTTGACGCCGTCATCGTCGGCTGCGACCGCGTCAGCGCGAACGGCGACGTCTGCAACAAGATCGGCACCTATCTCAAGGCGCTCGCCGCGCGCGACTGCGGCGTGCCGTTTTATGTCGCGATGCCGATGTCGACGCTGGACCTGTCGATCAACGACGGCAGCCAAGAGATCCCGATCGAAGAGCGCAGCGCGCGTGAGGTCACGCACCTCGCCGGGCGCAGCGCCAACGGCGAGATCGTCGAAGTCCAGCTTGTGCCCGATGGCAGCGCTGCGGCGAACCCGGCGTTTGACGTCACACCGGCGCGGCTGGTCACGGCACTGATCACTGAACACGGCGTGATCCCGGCGACGGCGACAGCGATTGCTACGCTGGTCGAGGGCGTTGCGCGATGAAAGTCGGAACGCTCGACGCCGGCCTTCGCCGCGAGCTCGTCGACATCGTCAAACAGCTCGACACCCGCGGCCTCAACCGCGGCAGCACCGGCAACGTCAGCGTGCGTGGTGCCGACGACCCGGCGGGATTCTGGATCACGCCCACCGGCATGAACCCCGAGGCGCTGCGCGCGGCCGACC
>JANOKR010000010.1:0-2806 GCA_031419315.1 Betaproteobacteria bacterium | reverse complement strand
GCCACCCACGCCTGGCTCACGGTGCTGTTGATGGACGTGTGGCACTGGACACCGCTGGTGGCGCTCTTGTGCTTTGCCGGCCTGCGTGCCATCCCCGATGCCTACTACCAGGCCGCGAGCATCGACGGCGCATCCAAGTTCGCGGTCTTTCGCTTCATCCAGTTGCCCAAGCTGCGCGGCGTGTTGATGATCGCGGTGCTGCTGCGTTTCATGGACAGCTTCATGATCTACACCGAGCCCTTTGTGCTCACCGGCGGCGGCCCCGGCAATGCGACCACTTTCCTGAGCCAGTACCTGACACAAAAGGCGGTCGGCCAGTTTGACCTCGGCCCGGCGGCGGCCTTCTCGCTGATCTACTTTTTGATCATCCTGCTGCTGTGTTTCATCCTCTACAACTGGATGCAGCGCGTGGGCACTGCTGACAAGGAGAGCGGCCATGCATGAACGCCGTTTCAAGAAGCGCACGCTGTTCCTGATCGCCTACCTCGTGTTTGCGATCCTGCCGGTCTACTGGATGATCAATATGTCATTCAAGACCAACGAGGAGATCCTGTCGACCTTCAGCCTGTGGCCGCGCGACTTCACGCTGGCGCACTACACGACGATCTTCACCGATGTGTCCTGGTATTCGGGCTACATCAACTCGATGATCTATGTCGCCATCAACACCGTGATTTCGCTGGCGGTGGCGCTGCCCGCGGCCTATGCCTTCTCGCGCTACTCTTTCCTCGGCGACAAGCATGTATTTTTCTGGCTCCTGACCAACCGGATGACACCGCCAGCGGTTTTTTTGCTGCCGTTTTTCCAGCTCTACACCACCCTCGGGCTGATGGACACGCATATCGCGGTGGCGCTGGCGCACCTGCTTTTCAACGTCCCGCTGGCGGTGTGGATCCTCGAAGGTTTCATGAGCGGCGTGCCGCGCGAGATCGACGAGACGGCGTATATCGACGGCTACTCTTTCCCGCGCTTTTTCATCACCATCTTCATCCCGCTGATCAAGGCCGGCGTCGGCGTCGCGGCCTTTTTCTGCTTCATGTTCAGCTGGGTCGAGCTGTTGATGGCGCGCACGCTGACCAGCGTCAACGCCAAGCCGATCGTGGCCACGATGACACGCACGGTGTCGGCCTCGGGCATGGATTGGGGCGTGCTCGCCGCGGCCGGCGTGCTGACCATCGTGCCGGGCGCAATCGTGATCTGGTTCGTGCGCAACTACATCGCCAAGGGTTTTGCGATGGGCCGCGTCTGACAAAGGAATCGCGCAATGTTTGCCTGGATGGCCTGGACCCTGCCGGTGGCGCTGTTTTTCAGCGCCATCGTGCTCATGCTGATCGGCATGACGCTGCTCGAAATCAAGTCGCCGACGGTGATGCGCCGCGGCTTCCTGCCGATCGCGACCACACGCGGCGACCGCCTCTTCATCGGCCTGCTCGGCGCGGCCTACGTCAACTTGATCTTTGTCGCGGTGAGCGAGAAGATGATCGGCTGGTTCGGCTTGGAGAGCGAGCCGTCGATCTGGTTCGGCTTCGTGCTCTCGATGGCCTTGCTGGCCTTGATCCTGCGCAAAGGTTGAGCCAGCAACAGTGTTTTACGCTAACAGGCAGCCTGTGGACCTTCCCAGCCGGCTCGCCCCACAACCAACGGGAAGTTTTTACAGGAGACAACCAATGAAACGCTCACTCTCGATGTACACGCTGACCGCGGTTGGCACCGCGGCGTTGCTGCTGGCGGCCTGCGGCAAAAAAGAAGAACCGGCCAAGACGGCGGCCACGCCAGCCAGTGCGGCCGCGCCCGCCGCGCCGGCCGCAACGGGCGCCGAAGCGACGGCGAAAAAGTGGATCGACAGCGAGTTCCAGCCCTCGACGCTGTCCAAGGATCAACAGGCCGCCGAGATGAAATGGTTCATCGACGCCGCGGCCAAGCTCAAGGCCAAAGGCGTGACCGAGATCTCGGTGGTGTCGGAGACGATCACCACACACGAGTACGAGAGCAAGACGATGGCCAAGGCCTTCGGTGAGATCACCGGCATCACCGTCAAGCACGACCTGATCCAGGAAGGCGACGTGGTCGAGAAGCTGCAGACCTCGATGCAGTCGGGCAAGTCGATCTACGACGGCTGGATCAGCGACTCCGATCTGATCGGCACCCACTTCCGCTACGGCAAGATCCTCGCGCTGTCGGACTATATGGAAGGGGCGGGCAAGGAGTTCACCAACCCCGGCCTGGACCTGAAGGACTTCATCGGCACCAGCTTCACCACCGCACCCGACAAGAAGCTCTACCAGTTGCCCGACCAGCAGTTTGCCAACCTGTACTGGTTCCGCGCCGACCTCTTTGCCAAGCCCGAGTTGAAGGAAAAGTTCAAGGCCAAATACGGCTACGAGCTGGGCGTGCCGCTCAACTGGAGCGCCTACGAAGATATCGCTGCCTTCTTCACCAACGACGTGAAGCAGATCGATGGCAAGCCGATCTACGGCCATATGGACTACGGCAAGAAGGACCCGTCGCTCGGCTGGCGCTTCACTGACGCCTGGCTGTCGATGGCCGGCACCGCCGATATCGGCATCCCCAACGGCAAGCCGGTTGATGAATGGGGCATCCGCACGTCTGAAGACGGCTGCACGCCGCTGGGTGCATCGGTCGCCCGTGGTGGCGCCACCAACTCGCCGGCCGCTGTTTATGCACTGACCAAGTACATCGACTGGATGAAGAAGTACTCGCCCAAAGAAGCCATCGGCATGACCTTCGGCGAAGCCGGCCCGGTGCCCGCGCAAGGCCAGATCGCGCAGCAGATCTTCTGGTACAC
>JANOKR010000009.1:0-2536 GCA_031419315.1 Betaproteobacteria bacterium | reverse complement strand
GCCAGCGTGTGATCGAGTTTTTGCGGCGCTAGCTTCGAGGCCGTGGCCTTATCGAACGCATCGGCATCCGGCCCATGCGGCACCATGCTGTTGTGCAGGCTCGCGCCGCCGGGCAAAAATCCGGTCGCCTTGGCGTCGTACTCGCCATGCACCAGGCCCATAAATTCACTCATCACGTTGCGATGAAACCAGGGCGGGCGGAAGGTGTCTTCCATCACCAGCCAGCGCGGCGGGAAGATCACGAAGTCGCAGTTCGCCCAGCCCGGGGTGTCGCTCGGGCTCGTGAGCACCGTGAAGATCGACGGGTCGGGGTGGTCGAAGCTGATCGAGCCGATGGCCATGAAGTGCTTCGTGTCGTATTTCACCGGCGCCAGGTTGCCATGCCAGGCGATCACATTGAACGGGCTCTGGGCCTGCGTCGCGCGCCAGAAACGGCCGCCGGTTTTTTTGATGATCTCGAACGGCGCGCCGGGGCTCGACGAGCTGTCGTCGACCCAGGCGATTGGCGCGAGGAAGTCGCGCGGATTGGCCATGCCGTTGCTCCCGATCGGGCCGAGTTCGGGGAGCCGGAAGTGGGCGCCGTAGTTTTCGGCAACGTAAGCGCATGTCGGGCCGTCGACATCGATGCTGAAGGCCAGGCCACGCGGCAGCACTACGATCTCACCCGGCTGCACATCGAGCCGGCCGAGTTCGCTGCGGATGTGGATCTGGCCACGCTGCGGCACGATGAGCATCTCGCCATCGGCATTGACCAGCGCGCGCCGGCCCATCGACTGGTTGCACAACACCAGATGCGCGGCCATGCCGGTCTGCAAATCAGCGTCGCCGTTGAGCACCATGGTGCGCAGGCCCTCGATGAAATCCAGCGCTTCGGTCGGCATCGCTGCCGGCGCCCAGCGCAGCGGGTTCGGCGGCACTTCACTGCCTGCCGCGGCGCCCGTGCGCCACAGCGGCAGCACGAAAGCTTCGTAGCCACCGACAACCACGCTCGGCTGGCGGCGGTACATCCAGCTGCGGCGGTTGTCGGCACGCGGCGCGGTGAACGCAGTGCCCGAGATGACCTCGGCATACAGGCCATGCGGCGCCCGCTGCGGGCTGTTGCGACCGACCGGCAACGCCCCGGCGATCAGCTCACTGGCGTATTCGTTGCCAAAGCCGGATTGGTATTGCAGCGTCATGGATTTTCCTCCTCGGCCGTGCCCGCGCCAATGCTCTCACCGCCACCTGGTTCGGCACTCACATCAATCCCCGCCCGCGCCGCATCGATGGCCTGCTTGAGCACGCGCAGGTCACCGACATGGTTGGCCAGCAGCAGCACCAGACGCGCGTTCATCAGTTCACTCTGGGCGTCGCTCAGGCCCTGGTGGCCGTCGAGCAGCAGCTCGTAAAAATCGTCGCCCGGCATATGGCTGTAGCGGTAAGACTCGCCGGCCAAGCCGAAGTTGGGGTCGGTGTTCAGTTCTGGCTTCACGTCTTGCTTCGCGTTTTGCTTCACGCTGCGATGGCTCGCGCCGGCCCGCTGCTTCAGCCTTCGAGTGCCTGCCACATTTCGACATCGCGCTCGGCCGTCCAGATGCGCGGGTCGCGGTGCGCGGTGGCTTCGTCAAACGCGCGGCTGACGTCAAACGGCATGCAGTGGTCGAAGATCACCCAATGGCCGTATTTCGGCCGCACCGCAGCCAGCGTATCGCGGTAGACGGCGTTGAGGTCCTTGCCCGCCGCGGCGCCGGCCTTCACGCTGGCAAAAACATCGGCGATGAAGTTGCGCGTGCCTTGCAGGCCGGCCGCCACCTGCTCAGCGTTTTCCAGAGCCGCGCCGCGCCCGGGCACCAGCTTCAGGGGCTTCAGTTCGGCGATGCGGTCCAGCGTCGTCGGCCAGTCGTTGAAGTAGGCATCACCGGCATACGGCGTGGCGTCGAACTCGACCAGGTCGCCGCTGAACAGGATGCGCTCTTGCGGCAGCCAGACCACGGTGTCGCCCTTGGTGTGGCCGCGCCCGAGTTGCAGCAGCTGCACTTCGAGCTTGCCCAGCCAGAGTGTCATCTTGCCGCTGAACGTGAGCGTTGGCCAGGTCAGCCCGGCGGGCACGGTTTCAACGTTTCGAAACAGGCGCGGGAAGCGCCCGATCTCGCTGGCTTTGTCCTGCTCGCCCCGCTCCTTGATCAGGCTCAGGGTGTCTTCGCTGGCGATGACGTGCTCCGGCGCATAGGCCGACGCGCCGAGCACACGCACCGCGTGGTAGTGGCTGAGCATGACGTATTTGATCGGCTTGGTCGTGACTTCGCGGATGCGCCTGATCACGTCCTGCGCCATCACCGGCGTCGCCTGCGTATCGATGACCATCACCGCGTCGTCGCCGATCACGATGCCGGTATTCGGGTCGCCTTCGGCGGTATAGGCATAAGCATGTTCGCTCAGGCGCGTGAAGCTGATCTTCTTGTCTTCAAGGTCGGCGTGGCTGGCGAAGGCCTTGCCTTGGCCGCTGGTGTCAGTGGACGTTTTGTTCACGGTCGTGCTCCCAGAGTTCGGTTCAGGG
>JANOKR010000008.1:0-2652 GCA_031419315.1 Betaproteobacteria bacterium | reverse complement strand
CCCAACAAATCCGACGAGACAAGCCGAACAAATTCCTCGGATGGATTTGTCGTCCACTCGGCCAACTTATTCTGGATAGCACGCGTGTACTTCAAGTCGTTCGCGGTGGTGAGAATCGTGTCGAGGTCGAACGCTGCCTTTGCAAACTTCTTGAGTTCGTCGACGTCGCGATCCTTGAAGTCGAGAATGCTGAATTCGAAGAACGGTTTCTCGTCCATCTTGTTCGGTTTCTCCAGGTCGGTGAAGAACCTGTACACAAGGCCGTTGGTGAGTACACCAAACCTCGCCTCAGTGACGTGAAAATAGCGGAACAGCTGACTTGCGTGGTTGATGTGCAGGTCTGCGCCAGACTTCTTGCACTCGAACAGGATGATGGGCTTGCCATCCCGCAGGATCGCGTAGTCAACCTTCTCTCCCTTCTTCGTTCCAACGTCGGCCACCAGTTCCGGCGTTACCTCAGCGGGGTCGAAGACGTTGTAGCCGAGGATTTGGATGAATGGCATCACCATTGCATTCTTGGTTGCCTCCTCGGTCTGGATCCGGTCTTTGTTAGCTGCAACTCGCGACGACAGAACGCGAAGGTGATCAATGAAGTCCACAGGCTGGTTCCCCAAGAGATTGGATAGTGTGCGTTTGTATCACCGTAGGGATGCAGGTGAGCATTCCCTTGGCTCTAACGGTAGAAGTGCGCGCGAGGCAATGGCCGGCAGTCGACATGTGGCTCGACCAAGGTATCTGGCGTCATTTTAGATAGACGGTCAAAGGTCGTCGGGCGTGAGGCCCGTGTGCTTTGAGATACGAGCGAGCATGCGTGGGCCAACCTCTTCGGCGTCGTGAAAGGCGAACGTGTAGTCGGCCCAGCCATCGCGCATCAGCGTTCGGTGAGAACCACTCCGGCGCTTCAACCGCCAGCCCAGTTTCAGAAGGGCCGCGAAGACGATGCGGGCCTTCTTGGACGGCCACAGGCTCACTGGTGCACCTTCGTGCTACGCACTGCGGTATTCGCCCTTGGGGCAGCCCGGCGAGCTCATGCAGCGGTGGGAAGTGCGATCGAAATGGCGGTGGGCCCGGCCTCGCCTTGCTCAAGGCGCTCTGCAATGACCCGCAGTGCAAGCGCCTCCGCTCTGATGATCGCCTGCTCCCGCAGAGCGCCGTAGGCAAGCACGCCCGGCAACTCCACCACCTCAGCCAGCCAGCGGCCGTCGACTTCCTGTTCGCACTCGAGCGTGTAGTTCATGCGTCGGCTCCTTTCGGGTCGGTCAGTCTACCTTTGGACGCCGGGATTCGTGGCCATCAATCCTGGCCTGATCATGGCGATCAGCCGCGCCCGACAAACGGCATCTTCGTCGCCATCACGGTCGTGAACAGCACATTCGCCGTCAGCGGCAGGCGCGCCATCGCCATGAAGGTATCGACCACGGCGGACAGGTCCATGCGCGGCTCGGGGCGCACGCTGCCGTCGGCCTGCGGCACACCGTTGACCATGCGTGCGGTCATCTCGCTGGCGGCGTTGCCGATATCGATCTGGCCGACCGCGATGTCAAACGGCCGGCCGTCGAGCGCGGCGGTTTTGGTCAGCCCCGACACCGCATGTTTGGTCGCCGTGTAGGCGATCGACCCGGGCCGCGGCGCGTAGGCCGAGATCGAGCCGTTGTTGATGATCCGTCCGCCCTGCGGCGATTGCGCGCGCATCAATTTGAAGGCCTGCGACAGGCAGTAAAACGCGCCGTTCAGATTGACATCGACGATCTGCCGCCACTCGGCGCCGCTGACGAGGTCGGGTGTTTTCGACGCCAGGCCGCCGCCGGCGTTGTTGAAGAGCAGGTCGATGCGGCCGAACTTTTGCAGCACTGCTTCAAACGCCGCGGCGACCTGGTTTTCATCGGCGACGTCGCAGGACAGGGCCAGGGCGCGCTGGCCCGCATCGCCCGCCGCGGCGGCCGTTTCGGCGAGTGCGTCTGCACGCCGGCCGAGCAGCGCGACCTGCCAGCCGTCTTGCAGCAAGGCGACTGCGCAGGCGCGGCCGATGCCGCTGCCAGCGCCGGTGACAGCAGCGATCCTGGAGGTGGGTGCAGTAGTCATTCAGTGGTTGTCCTTGGGTACGGCCGAGCCGCGCCGGCCTTGCAGGAAGTCAAGGTCGGCGCCTTCGTCGGCTTGCAGCACATGGTCGATATAGAGCTTGTAGTAGCCGCTCTGCATGATGGGTGCCGGTGCGACCCAGGCCGCTCGGCGCTTGGCAAGTTCTGCATCGTCGACATGCAGATGCAGCCGGCGCCCGGCGACATCGAGCGTGATCTGGTCGCCGTTTTGCACCAGCGCCAACGTGCCACCCGCCGCCGCTTCTGGCGCGGTATGCAGCACCACGGTGCCGTAGGCGGTGCCGCTCATGCGGGCGTCGCTGATGCGGACCATGTCGGTGATGCCTTTGCGCAGCACTTTGGGCGGCAGGGGCATGTTGCCGACCTCGGCCATGCCGGGGTAGCCTTTCGGGCCGCAGTTCTTGAGGACCAGCACGCAGGTTTCGTCGACATCGAGGTTCTCGTCGTCGATGCGGGCATGGAAATCGTCGCTGCTCTCGAACACCACCGCGCGCCCGGTGTGCTGCATCAGCGCCGGTGTCGCCGCGCTGGGTTTGATCACCGCGCCGCGTGG
>JANOKR010000007.1:0-5129 GCA_031419315.1 Betaproteobacteria bacterium | reverse complement strand
GCAGTCACCACGGGGGCACGGAAGTCGATTCACACCATCGGTCGTCCTCCTGCGCGGAGTCAATGCCGCACAAATCCAAGCAACAGGCGCCAGACACGGGTTGACCACCGGGTGCTTCGCAGTCGTGGACAACACGCCCTGGGGCCTGATGAAAGGCCGGCGCGTTGTCCACAACCAAGCCCCGTGGACAACCCTGCATCGCATCGACTCGTTGCGTCTCCAATACCGGGAGGTTGCCTGATGAGCCTGCCCGGCCGCCCGAAAGGCGAATTCCGGAGTGCGCAGCACGAAGGTTGCCTGATGAGCCTGCCCGGCCGCCCGAAAGGCGAATCGACCGCAGCGCGCAACGCGAAGGTTGCCTCATGAGCGGCCTGCACGAGCTGAGCGCGGCCGAGTTGTCGGCCGCTTTTCGATTGCGCAGCCTGTCGCCGCTCGAAGTGACTCAGGCGGTGGTCGACCACATCGCGCGCTGGGAGCCGCATCTGCATGCGACCTACGCCTTCGACCCCGAAGCAGCACTCGCCGCCGCGCGCGAATCCGAAGCCCGCTGGCAACGTGGTGCGCCGCTGAGCGCGATCGACGGCGTGCCGGTGACGATCAAGGAAAACACTGCCACCGAGGGCGTGCCGGTGCCGGCCGGCAGTGCAGCCACCGAACTTGTTTCGGCGACCGAGGATGCACCGCCATCGGCACGCCTGCGCGAAGCCGGCTGCGTGATTCTGGGCAAGACCACGATGCCCGACTACGGCATGTTGTCGTCGGGGCTGTCGAGCTTTCACCCGCTCACCCGCAACCCCTGGGACTTGAGCAAGAACCCCGGCGGCAGCAGCGCCGGTGCGGGTGCCGCTGCGGCTGCGGGTTATGGCCCGCTGCACCTGGGCACCGATATCGGCGGCTCGATCCGCCTGCCGGCGGGCTGGTGTGGTGTGTTCGGCTTGAAGCCGAGCCTGGGCCGGGTGCCGATCAAGCCGCCCTACGCCGGGCGTGTCGCCGGGCCGATGACCCGCACCGTCACCGATGCCGCGCTGATGATGGCCGAGCTGAGCAAGCCCGACTGGCGCGATGCGATGAGCCTGCCGCCGCAGGCTGTTGCCTGGACCGATCTCGAGATCGACCTGCGGGGGTTGCGTGGTTTGAGGATTGGCCTGCACATGGACGCCGGCTGGGGCATGGCCGTCGAGCCCGAGACCGCCGCCGCGGTGCAGGCCGCGGCGCTGGCCTTCGAGCAAGCCGGCGCCATCGTCGAGCCGCTGGCGCCGTTCTGCACCCGCGCGATGGTCGAGGGCCTGGACAATTTCTGGCGCATGCGCTCCTGGCTCGACATCTCCAACCTTCCACCTGATCGGCAGGCTCTGGTGCTGCCGTATATCCGGCAGTGGGTCGAGCGCGGTGCGCGGTTGAGCGCTGCCGACGTCTTCCACGGCTACAGCCAGATGGCGGTGATGCGCGACGCCGCGGTGGCGGCTTTCCAGCCCTACCGCTTTGTGCTCTCGTCGGTGAGCCCGGTGCCGACCTACGCCGCCGAATGGGCCAGCCCGCTGAACGACCCCGAGCGCCCGTTCGAGCACATCGCTTTCACGCTGCCCTACAACATGAGCGAGCAGCCGGCGGCGAGTGTCGACTGCGGCCACACCCGCAGCGGCCTGCCGATCGGCCTGCAGATCATCGGCCACCGCTTCGACGATATCGGCGTGCTGCGTATCGCGCGGGCGTGGGAGCGCATGCGCCGCACGCCACGCGCCTGGCCGCAGCCGCCGCGTTGATGGCGGCCGTGCTGCAGCGCGGAGGGCGCGGCACGGCCCTGGTGTTGGTCTTGTTGCTGCTGCTGCCGCTGGTTTTGCAGCCCTTGGGCACCCACTGGGTCAGGATTGCCGACACCTGCTTGCTCTACGTGATGCTGGCGCTGGGCATCAATATCGTGGTCGGTTACGCCGGCCTGCTGGATCTGGGTTATGTCGCCTTTTACGCTGTCGGCGCCTACCTCTTTGCGCTGCTGACGTCGCCGCACCTGGCCGAGCAGTTCGTTTGGGTAGCCAACACCTTCCCGGCCGGTCTGCATGCGCCGTGGTGGCTGACGCTCGGCCTGGGGGCGGTGCTCGCCGCGGCGCTGGGTGCCTTGCTCGGCCTGCCGACGCTGAAGCTGCGCGGTGACTATCTGGCGATCGTGACGCTTGGCTTTGGCGAGATCGTGCGCATCCTCATCAACAACCTGGGCCATCCGGTGAATATCACCAACGGCGCCAAGGGCCTCGGCCAGATCGATTCGATCAGCCTGTTCGGGCTGGATTTGGGCCAGCCCTTGGTCGTCGGGGGCTTCGAGATCGCTTCGGTGACCCTGTACTACTACCTGTTCTTTGCGCTGATGCTGATGACGGTGATCATCAGTCATCGCCTGCACCGTTCGCGGCTGGGCCGCGCCTGGATGGCGATCCGCGACGACGAGGTGGCCGCCGAAGCGATGGGCATCCCCACGCGCAACCTGAAGCTGCTGGCGTTTGCGATCGGCGCCGGGTTTGGTGGTGTCGCCGGCACGCTGTTTGCGGCCTTCCAGGGTTTTGTGTCGCCCGAGGCCTTTGGCCTGCAGGAGTCGGTGCTCATCGTGGCGATGGTCGTCTTTGGCGGTATCGGCCATCTGCGCGGCGTGATCCTCGGGGCGGTGCTGCTGACCGCGTTGCCCGAAGTGCTGCGCTACGTCGTCGGCCCCTTGCAGGCGATGACCGATGGCCGCATCGACGCCGGCATGTTGCGCCCGCTGCTGATCGCGTTGGCTTTGCTCGGCACGATGCTCTGGCGTCCCAGCGGCTTGTGGCCGGCGCCAGAGCATGGCAAGTCGCTGCCCGCCCGCGCTACAGTCTCGTCATGACCGGCGCAGACATCCGCGGCAACCCCACCGGCACGGCGTCGGCCGCGGCGCGTGATGCCGCCGAAAGTGCACTGTGGCGGATGATGTCTTACTACGACGTGCCCACCGCCGACCTCGACGTCGCCATCGCTGCCGACCCCGGCTGGGCGATGCCGCATGTCATGAAGGCCGGCTTCTTGTTGGGCCTGACCGAGCCGTCGATGGTCGAAGAAGCCGCCGGCCACCTGCGCGCCGCGCAGGCCTTGGCCAAGAGTTGCACGCGCCGCGAAAGGGCGCATCTCGAAGCCGTGCAGCAGCTCCTCGAAGGCCGCTGGTCGGCCGCCTGCCGTACCTGGGACGAGCTGCTGCTCGAGCACCCACGCGATGCGCTCGCGCTGCAATCGGCGCAGACCTGGGACTTTTTTCGTGGTGATGCGTTAGGCCTGCGCCTGCGGCCAGCGCGGGCGCTGCCGGAGTGGGACGAAGCCGACCCGCTGTATGCGCATGTGCTTGCGCTCTACGCTTTTGGCCTCGAAGAAAACAACCTCTACCCGCAGGCCGAAGACGCCGGCCGGCGCGCCTTGCAGGCCGATGCGCGCGCGCCCTGGGCGATCCATGCGGTGGCGCATGTGATGGAGATGCAGGGCCGCTTTGAAGAGGGCAGCGCCTGGTTGCGCCAGCACCAGGGCGCTTGGGCCGAGGGCAACGGTTTTGCGACCCACCTGTGGTGGCACAAGACCCTGTTCAGGCTCGAAGGGCTGGACGTCGCCGGCGTGCTGCGCCTGATCGACAAATACCTCAGCGGCGCGGTGTTGGAAATCAACCTGCAGCGCCTCGATGCTGCGGCGATCCTGTGGCGGCTGCACCTGCTCGGCGAAGATGTGCAGGCGCTGTGCCGCGCCCTCGTCGAAGACTGGCCGCTCGACGACACCCAGGCCGGTTATTACGCTTTCAACGACGTGCATGCGCTGCTGGCGATGCTTGGCGGCGGCGACATCGCGCGCGCCGAAGCCTGGGTCGCACGCTGCGCCGAACGTGCGATGTCGGCCGACGACGCGCGGCGCGTGAACCACCAGATGGCGCGCGAAGTCGGCCTGCCGCTGATGCGCGGTCTGCTCGCACTGTCGCGCGGCGACGCCGACGGCGCGGCCGAGACGCTGTACCCGGTGCGCGCACTGGCGCAGCGCTTTGGCGGCAGCCACGCGCAGCGTGACCTGATCGACCAGACCCTGCTCTACGCCGCGGCGCGTGGCAGCCGGCGTGGCCTGGGCCGCGCGCTGCTCAACGAGCGCACCCTGGCCAAACCGGTGACGCCGCTGACGCGGCACTGGATCGAGCAGCTCGGCGCAGGTGGCGCGGCGCGGGCTTGAGTGGTTGGGTCACAGCCGCGGTCACAGTCGTAGTCGCAGTCGCGGGTCAGGGCGTGAGCGCTGCGCCGGGCCGCTATGTTGCGTTCATGTCCCCCGGCGTCGGCCTGCGGCCGCCACCTCCTCCTTTACTTCACGCAACACAGCGACCCGCCGCAGCGCTCTTGGCACCGCCGCGGCGGTGTTGGCCTTGAACGCTGCTGGTGGACACCAACCGTGCCTGCGGTCGACGGCGTTGGGTGATCGGCGCAGTGAAGTAATGGAGGAGGCCGGGCGCAGCCCGGACGGGGGACATGAACGGAGCCGGTCACCCAACGCCGTCGACAGCAGCGCGCCGGCAGATGACCGCTGCGTTGATCCGTCTGTTCGCCGGAGCCGGTCAGACCCAGGGCGCGCTCAAGCCCTCGGCGGCGAGCGTGGCCTGCACCGCCGGGCGCTGCACAACGCGCTGCAAGTACGGCCCGATATGCGCCAGCGTGCGTGCCGGGCGCTGCATGCCGCGGCTCCAGCGGCAGAGCATGAAGGTGTAGGGGTCCAGGGCGCTGTACTGGTTGCCCAACAGCCACGGGCCACCATGTGACGCCAGCTGGGTATCGATCTGGTCAAAGTAGCCGGCCAGTTTGGCTTCGGCCTGGGCCTTGACTTCGAGCGCACCGGCGGCATTGCCGGGTGCCACCATGCGGTCGCTGTAGAAGTAGTGCGGCATCATTGCCTGCACGCTGCCCGACAGCCAGAACAGCCACTTGTAAAACGTGGCGCGATCGGTGCTGCCCAGCGGCGGTGCAAGCGCGGCGGCCGGTTGGCTGTCGGCCAGGTGCAGCACGATCGCCGCGGTTTCGTACAACACCTGGTCGCCATCGACGAGCACCGGGATCAACCCGTTCGGGGTCAGCCGCAGGTAGTCGGCCGACTTGTGCGCG
>JANOKR010000006.1:0-1814 GCA_031419315.1 Betaproteobacteria bacterium | reverse complement strand
GGGGCTTCTTCGACCACCTTGCCGGCATACATCACGACCACGCGCTGCGCAACTTCGGCCACCACGCCCATGGCGTGGGTGATCAGCATTACGGCCATGCCCAGCCGATCCTTGAGCTCCTGCATCAGGTCGAGAATCTGCGCCTGGATGGTGACGTCCAGCGCCGTCGTCGGCTCGTCGGCGATCAGCAGCTTGGGGTTGCAGGCCAGCGCGATGGCGATCATCACGCGCTGGCGCATGCCGCCCGAGAACTGGTGTGGATAGTCGTTGACGCGGCGATCTGGCGTAGGGATGTTGACCAGCTTGAGCATTTCCACCGCGCGCTCGAGCGCGGCCCGTTTGGACAGGCCTTCGTGCAGGCGCACGCTCTCGGCAATCTGCTCGCCCACCGTGTAGACCGGGTTCAGGCTCGTCATCGGCTCCTGGAAGATGATGGCGATTTCCTTGGCCCGGATCTTCTGCATCTCGGCCGGGCCGAGCGGCACGAGGTTGCGCCCCTGCCAAAGCACCTGGCCGGCAACGATCTTGCCCGGCGGCATGTCGATGAGCTTCATCACCGTCTTGGCGGTGACGCTCTTGCCACAACCCGATTCGCCGACCACGCACACGGTTTCACCGGCATCGATGGTGAGGTCCACGCCGTCGACGGCGTGCAGCCAGCCGTCGTCAGTCTTGAAGTGGGTCTTCAGACCCTTGATTTCGAGCAGTGCCATTTCTAGAGCACCCGCCTGGGATCGAGCGCATCACGCAGCCCGTCGCCGATGAAGTTGATCGTCAGCACGGTCAGGAAGATGGCCAGGCCGGGGAACATCGCCCAATGCACGGCGAGGTCCATGTAGTCGCGCCCGTCGTAGAGGATGCGGCCCCAGGTGGGGATGTCGGGCGGAAACCCCAGGCCGAGGAAGGACAGCGTGCTCTCGGTGATGATGGCCGCGGCCACGTCGATGCTGGCGGCCACGATCACCGGCCCCAGGCTGTTGGGCAGGATATGCCGCACCACCTGGCGCGAGGTGGAGGCGCCGAGCGCACGCGCCGCTTCGACGAACTCCTTCTCGCGCAGGCTGAAGAACTGCGCGCGCACCAGGCGCGCCACCGGCATCCAGCGAAAGCCCCCGATGACGACGACGATGAGGATGAAGATGCCCAGTTCGAGGCCGAAGGCCTTCTTCAGCGGGTCGCGGAAGAGGAAGATCAGCAGCAGCAGGAGCGGCAGCTGCGGCAGGCTCAAGAACAGGTCGGTGACCCACATCAGCGCCGCATCGACCCAGCCGCGCGCCATGCCGGCCACCGCGCCGATGATCACGCCCACGGTGATGGCCATGAACATCGCCGCCAAGCCCACCGCCAGGCTGATGCGCCCGCCGTAGAGCACGCGGGCGAGGATGTCGCGCCCGAGGTCGTCGGTGCCCATCGGGTGTTTGGCACTCGGCGCGGCCAGCGTCGACTGGAAGTCGATCTCGTTGATGCCGACCTTGTAGAACACCGGGCCCAGCAACACCGCCAGCACCATCAGCCCCAGCAGCCACAGGCTCCAGAACGCCAGGCGGTGCCGCTTGAAGCGGCGCCAGGCCTCCTGCCACGGCGAGACGCCGGCGACGGCCTTGCCGAGCTGACCGCGTGGCGCCGGTGCGATCGTGGCTCCGACCGACACCCGCTGCGCGGCCGCGCTGTCGGGATCAGCGATAACTGATTCGCGGGTCGAGCCAGCCATAAATGATGTCGGCGAGCAGGTTGAACAAAATCACCAGGCAGCTGAGCACAAAGGTCACCGCCATGATCACGGGGGTGTCGTTGCGCAGGATGGCGTCGATGAG
>JANOKR010000005.1:0-9094 GCA_031419315.1 Betaproteobacteria bacterium | reverse complement strand
GCCTTGAGCCAGGTTTCGGTTTTGACCGGTCCCCAATGCTCGAGCAACGCGCCGAATAGCGACAGGTTGTACGGGTGCGACCCGGAGCGGATGCACACCTTGCCCTTGTTTTTTGGGCTGCCGAGTTTTTCGTAGGTATCGGCGTCGCCGGTCTGCACCGTCGCCTTGTCGATCACAAAAACCCGCGCCCGCGTCGACAGTCCAAACCACGACGATCCGGCGCCACCATCCTTGCCGCGCATCGTGGTCGGAATTTTCGACTCAAGAGTTTTGCTGCGCACGGGTTGAAACAGACCTTCGATTTCGCCGCGCCACAGCCGCGCCGCATCGACGAGCAACAAAACATCGGCCGGGCTTGACGCGCCTTCGGACTTCAGCCGTGCCAGCAAGCCGGCATCGTCGACGTCGATTCGGTTGATCCGGATGCCGGTGGTCTTGCTGAAGTTTTCGTAGAGCGCCTCATCGGTTTGATAGTGGCGCGCTGAATAGAGATTCAGAACCTTGCCGTCGGTTGGGGCTTGGGCGCCCGCCAGGGGCGTGACCAAGCAGGCCACGGCCAGCGTCGCAGCGATATCGAAGGGTCGAAGCAGGGACATCATCGTGTGGCGGATGGAGTTCAGTCACCGGCGATGATACATGAGAACGAGAATCGTTCGCAATTGAGAGCCGTGGCCACCCCAGTCCTGACCACCCGCGGTTGGTTAGCCACCGCCCGGCAACGCGCTGTGCAGCCCCTTCGCTACTCGCTCGGCGGCACGTAGCCGACAGCGGCATCAGCGCCGCCACCGAAGAAAAACGCCTCGGCCTGGCGCATCAGGTACTGGCGCGCCCGCGCATCAGCGCCGTTGAGCCGGTTCTCGTTGATGAGCATCGTCTGGTGCTTTTTCCAGAGTTCAAAAGCTTCCTGGCTGATCTCGTTGTAAATGCGCTTGCCCAGCTCGCCGGGGTAGGGCGGGAAGACCACGCCCTCGGCTTCTTTCTTGAGATAAACACACTGCACCATGCGGGCCATCTTCAGTACTCCGTCAATTTCCAGAATCTATTACAAGTGCTTGACCAGCACCTGCGAGCGCCGGTCCCAGTTGTACTTGCGCTTGCGCGCATCGGGCAGCCAGTCGGGGTCGACAACCACAAAACCGCGCTTGATGAACCAGTGCATCGTGCGGGTTGTGAGGACGAAGATGCTGTCCAGCCCGGCGGCCTTGGCGCGCTGCTCAACCCGCTTAAGGATGCGCTCGCCGTCACCCTGGCTTTGGGATGCCGGCGATACCGTCAGTGCCGCCATCTCACCGGTACGCGCTTCGTCGTAGGGGTAGAGCGCTGCGCAGCCGAAGATCACGCCGTCGTGTTCGATGACCGTGTAGTTGGCGATGTCACGTTCGATGCTCGCGCGCTCGCGCCGCACCAGCGTGCCGTCGCGCTCAAACGGCTCGATGAGTTGCAGGATGCCGCCGACATCGTCGGGCCCGGCTTCGCGCAGGCTCTCCAACTTTTCGTCGACGACCATGGTGCCGATGCCGTCGTGGGTGTAGACCTCCATCAGCAGCGCGCCGTCGGTGGCAAAGGGCAGGATGTGCGATCGCTCGACGCCGGCGCGGCAGGCCTTGACACAGTGCTGCAAATAAAACGCCACGTCGCTCGGATGGCTCGGCGCCGGCAACGCGGCGAGCAGGCGTTCGGCGTCGGCCAGCGCGAGCTCGGTGTCGATCGCGCTGTCAGGGTCGTCGGGGTGCTCGCGTACCCCCGGCACCTCGGTCAGGAAGATCAGCTTGTCGGCTTGCAAGGCGACTGCTGCCGAGGTGGCCACGTCCTCCATCGTCAGGTTGAAGGCTTCGCCCGTCGGTGAAAAACCGAAAGGGCTGAGCAGCACCACCGCGCCGTTGTCGATGGCCCGCCGGATCGACACGCCGTCGACTTTGCGCACCAGGCCGCTGAGCTGGAAGTCGACACCATCGACGATGCCGACCGGCCGCGCGGTGAGAAAGTTGCCCGACACCACACGCACTGTCGCGTTGGCCATCGGTGTATTCGGCAGACCCTGTGAAAACGCGGCCTCGATTTCGAAGCGCAATTGCCCGGCGGCCTCTTGCGCGCAGTCCAGCGCCACTGCGTCGGTGATGCGCACGCCGTGGCTGAAGCGTTCGGTCTGGCCCTTGGCCCGCAACTGCTCGCTGACCTGCGGCCGAAAGCCGTGCACGAGCACGACGCGAATGCCCATCGCATGCAGGATCGACAGGTCTTGCACAAAAGCGCTGAGCTTGCCGGCAGCAATCGCCTCGCCGACCAGCCCGATGACAAAGGTCTTGCCGCGGTAGGCGTGGATATACGGCGCCACGGCACGAAACCAGGGCACGAAGGTGTGCGGGAAGACCAGGCTGGAGGGCATATTCATCGCAGGGGCGATTGTGCCGCAGGGCCCGACCGCCACGCCGCGCGACGGGGTGCCACAGGGAGTCATATCGGGAGCCATATCGGTTGACCCCAGGCCGCGGTCGCGGCACGATGAGCAGCCTGCCCATTCATTCAGGAGTCATCATCATGGACGTCTTCAAAACCGTTGGCGCGGTCAGCTGGACCGAGCTGGCCACCCCCAACCCTGCCGCTGCAACCGAGTTCTACGGCCAGCTGTTCGGCTGGACTTTTGACAATATGGACATGGGCAGCGGCCCGTATCACGTCATCAAGATCGGCAACGACGCAATCGGCGGCATCATGTCGCCGCCGCCTGGTGCGCCCACGGCGCCACCGCGTTGGGGCGCGTATGTCACGGTCGCCAACTGCGACGACGCGGTGGCCAAATGCACCCAGCTTGGTGGTGTGGTCTGCATGGCGCCGATGGACGTTCCGGGTGTCGGTCGCATGGCGGTGATCCAGGATCCGCAGGGCGGGGTGATCAACGTCATCAGCTACCTCGAGCCCGCCGCCTGAAGCGGCGGCCGCGGGGCCCCGATAATCCGGGCCCCGTGACCCCTATCCCGAAGGCGCCTGCCGCCAACACGGCGCCTGCCGCGCCCCGCGCGGCGAACGCCGTCCCACCGATCACCTATCCAGAGTCGCTGCCGGTTTCCGCCCGGCGCGATGAAATCGCGCGCGCGATCAGCGCCCACCAGGTGGTCATCGTCTGCGGCGAAACCGGCTCCGGCAAGACCACGCAGTTGCCGAAGATTTTGCTTGAGCTTGGTCGCGGCTGGGGTGCGGGCGGGCGCGGCCTGATCGGCCACACCCAGCCACGTCGCATCGCCGCATCGAGCGTGGCCAAGCGCATCGCCGAGGAGCTGAATTCACCGCTCGGCGACGTCGTTGGCTACAAGGTGCGTTTTCAGGACCGCCTGCAGCGCGGCGCCTCGGTCAAGCTGATGACCGACGGCATCCTGCTCGCCGAAACGCAGACCGACCCGCTGCTCAGGGCCTACGACACCCTGATCATCGACGAGGCCCACGAGCGCAGCCTGAACATCGATTTCCTGCTCGGTTATCTGCGCCAGATCCTGCCGCGCCGGCCGGACCTGAAGGTCATCGTGACCTCGGCGACGATCGATGCCGACCGCTTTGCACAGCACTTTGGTTCCGCTCGCCCGGCGGTGGGCCGCCCCGAGCCGGGCGACGCCCCCTGCGGGGGCAGCGACAGCGCGAAGCGCGGAGCGTGGGGGCCTGGTGACCTCAGGCCGGCGCCGGTGATCACGGTATCCGGACGCCTGTACCCGGTCGAGCAGCGTTGGCGGCCCTTCGAAGAGAGCCGCGAATACGACTTGAACGATGCCATCGCCGCTGCGGTGGACGAGCTCTGGCGTGGCGGCCAGCACGGCGACATCCTCGTTTTCTTGCCCGGCGAGCGCGAGATTCGCGAGGCCGCCGACCACTTGCGCAAACACCTTGCACAACACAACAAGGGCGCGCCGCGCGCTGGCCCGTCGGCAGAAATCCTGCCGCTGTTTGCGCGCCTGTCGCAGGCCGAACAGGAGCGTGTTTTCAGCGCCGGCAACGGCCACCGTATCGTGCTCGCGACCAACGTCGCCGAGACCTCGTTGACCGTGCCGGGGATTCGGTTTGTCATCGACTCGGGGCAGGCCCGCGTCAAACGCTACAGCTACCGCAACAAGGTCGAACAGCTGCTTGTCGAGCCGATCAGCCAGGCTGCGGCACAACAGCGTGCCGGCCGCTGTGGCCGGGTGGCCGACGGCATCTGCATCCGGCTCTACGACGAAAAAGAGTTCGCCGGCCGGCCGCGTTTTACCGACCCGGAAATCATGCGCTCGTCGCTCGCCGGCGTGATCCTGCGCATGAAGTCGCTGCGCTTCGGGCAGGTTGATGATTTTCCTTTTCTCGAAGCGCCGCCACGCAAGGCGATTGCCGACGGCTACGCGCTGCTCGACGAGCTGAATGCGGTCGACGAGGACAACGAGCTCACGCCCATAGGCCAGCAACTCGCCAAGCTGCCGCTGGACCCGCGTGTCGGCCGCATGATCCTTGAAGCTTGCGAGCGCCAGGCGCTGGACGAAGTGCTGATCATCGCCAGCGCCATGAGCGGGCAGGATGTGCGCGACCGGCCGCTCGAAGCGGCCGCGGCGGCTGACGAAAAACACCGCAAGTTCGACGACGAGCGCTCGGAGTTCATGGGCTATCTCAAACTCTGGAAATGGACGGAAGAGGGGCGCGGCGTGCACGGGCATGCGGCGCAAAATACCGACACCCACCGGCTCAGCAACCGCCAGCAGGAGCAGCGCCTGCGCGAGAGTTTTGTGAATCCGCGGCGGCTGCGCGAATGGCGCGATATCCACTCGCAACTGCACACCGTCGTCGCCGAGCAGGGCTGGCGGCTCAACGGCAGCGCCGCCACTTACGAGCAAATCCATCTGTCGATGCTCGCCGGGCTGCTGGGCAATATCGGCTGCAAGAGCGACGACGAAGACTGGTATCTCGGCGCGCGTGGCATCAAATTCTGGCGCCACCCGGGCGCGCACCTGAGCAAGAAGCCCGGCCGCTGGCTGGTGGCGGCCGAGCTCGTCGAAACGACACGCCTGTTTGGCCGCGGGCTGGCAGCGATCGAGCCGACCTGGATCCCCACCATCGCTGGCCACTTGTTGAAAAAGCAGCTGCTCGAACCGCATTGGGAAAAGAAGGCCGCCGAGGTCGTGGCGCTGGAGCGTGCAACGCTGTACGGTATCGTCGTCTACAACAACAAACGGGTGAACTACGGGCTGGTCGATGCCGCCGCGGCGCGCGAGATCTTCATCCGCGAAGCGCTCGTCAACGGCGAGTGGGAAACCAAGCTGCCGTTTCTGGCGGCGAACGAAAAACTCGTTCACCAGGTCGAAGAACTCGAGCACAAATCCAGGCGTCAGGACGTGCTCGTCGACGACGAACTGATCGCCGCGTTCTACGACCAGCAATTGCCCAAGGACATCTGCTCTGGCGCGAGTTTTGAGCGCTGGTACCGCGACGAGATCAAGCGTCAGCCCAAATTGCTGCAACTCAGCCGCGACGAGTTGATGCGCCACGAGGCGGCCGGCATCACGACGGCGACCTTCCCCAAAACGCTGCGCCTCGGGGGCATCGACTGCACAGCGACTTATCTGCACGAGCCTGGCGATGCGTAGGACGGCATCACGGTCACCCTGCCGATCTACGCGCTGAACCAGGTCGCCGACGATCGCTGCGACTGGCTCGTGCCGGGCATGCTGCGTGACAAGGTGCTGGCGCTGGTGAAGAGTCTGCACCAGCGGCCCCGTTCGCGCCTGGTGCCACTGCCCGACTTTGCAGCGGAGTTCTGCGTGCTGACGCCGTTTGCGCTAGGCAACTTGATGGACGTGCTGCTCAAGGCGGTGCGCGAGCGCACGCAGATTGCGGTCCAGCGCAACGACTTCAAACTCGAGACGCTGGCTCCGCACCTGTTCATGAACTTCCGCGTTGTCGACGAACATGGCCGCCAGTTGGCCACCGGGCGCCACCTGCCGACGCTGAAGGCCGAGTGGGGTGGCCAGGCGCGCACCGCGTTCCAGGCGTTGGCGAGTTTGAAATTGCCGGCGGCGGCGCCTGATCAGGCTCCCGCCCTGGCCTCGTCAGTGCCGGACCAAGGCCCGGCAGCAGCAGGCCGGGGTGCCGTCGCGCGAGTGGCAGCGCCCGTGCCCGCGGCAACTGTCGAAGCTGCCCAACGCCAGCATGTCGTTTGGGATTTTGGCGAGCTGCCAGAGTTGATGGAAGTGCAGCGCGGCAGCCAGAGCCTGATCGGCTTTCCGGCGCTCATCGACAAAGGCACGCATGTCGAGATCGAGGTCTTCGACGAGCCGGTGGTCGCCGCCGCCAGACACCGCGCGGGCTTGCGCCGCCTGATCGCGCTGCAACTGCGCGAGCCGCTGAAGTATCTGGAAAAGAACGTCCCCGATATGCAGCGCATGACGGCGGCCTTCATGCCCCTGGGCACGATGGAAGAGCTGCGCGCGCAGATCATCGACGTCGCACTCGACCGTGCCTTTTTGATCGACCCGTTGCCGACGGATGCCAAGGCGTTTTCTGCCCGGCTCGAAGCAGGCCGCGGCCGCCTGACCCTGATTGCGCAAGAAGTTGCGCGTCTGGCCGGCTCCGTGCTGGCCGAGTACGGGGTCGCGCTGCGCAAGCTCAAGGACAGCCGGCCGCCCAAGGAGGTCGTCGACGATATCCAGGCCCAGCTTGCGCGCCTGTGCAGCAAACGTTTCATATCAGCGACACCCTGGGCCCCGTTGCAGCACTTTGCGCGCTACCTGAAGGCGATCACGCTGCGGCTGGACAAACTGCGCGCCGATCCGGCGCGTGATGCCAACCGGCTCGCCGAGCTGCGCCCGCTGGAGCAGCGTTATGTGCGCCGGCTGGCGGACCTCAAAGGTGCCGGCGATACGCGCCTGGACGAGTACCGCTGGTTGCTCGAAGAGTTGCGCGTGAGCTATTTCGCCCAGGAATTGCGCACACCGCAGCCGGTCAGTGCGAAGAGATTGGACAAATCCTGGGCCCAAATCGACGCCTGAGACCGCGCCGCGCCGGCTAGAGTCGTTGCGCCATGCCCCATATCCAGCGCGACAGCCGCGGCCAGATTCACAGCCTGCACCGCAACGCCATTGGCGCGACGGGTGCCAATGCCGGTGCCAGCGAAATCCTGCCCGGTGAACACCCCGAGGTGCTCGCCTTCCTCGCCGACGGCGGTGCAGCGTCGGGCGACTTCGTGCGCATGGACATCGACTTCGTGCGTGTCCTCGAAGATGTCATCGATGCGCTCATCGCGCGCAACGTGATCAGCATCACCGACCTGCCCGAGCAGGCGCTGGACAAGCTGCTCGCGCGGCGTGGTTTTCGCGACCGCATCACGCAGCGCCTGTCCGGGATCATCGATACCGAGTCTTGAGCCGGCGCTGACGGCCAGCGCGCAACAGCGTCGCCGCGGCGACGCTTCGACTCAGCCGCCGAGCACTTCGAGTGCGCGGTCGAGCCCACCCTGGCTGATTGAAATCATCGCCTGCGCGGCGACCGCCGGCTTCGGGTGGTAGGCGATCGACAGGCCGGCGGCGGCCATCATCGGCAGGTCGTTCGCGCCATCGCCGACTGCAATCGACTGCGCGGCATCGATGCCCATCAGTTCGCAGACTTCAAGCAGCACGCGCCGCTTTTCAGTGCCGTCGACGATGTCGCCCCAGGGCCGGTCGAAGAGCGTGCCGGTGAGGCGGCCGTTGGCGATGCCGAGGGTGTTGGCACGCGCAAAGTCGAGCTTCAGGCGCTGCCGGATGCGCTCGCTGAAAAAGGTGAAGCCACCTGATATCAGCAGCGTCTTCAGCCCCGCGGCCTGGCAGGCGGCGACAAAGGTTTCGACCCCCGGGTTGAGTTGCAGGCGTTGGTCGTAGACCGCCTGCAAGGCACTTTGCGGCACGCCGGCGAGCAGCGCCACACGCCGGCGCAGGCTGTCCTTGTAGTCGCTGATCTCGCCGCGCATCGCAGCTTCGGTGATCGCGGCGACCTCGGGCTTGCGGCCGACCACATCGGCGATCTCGTCGATGCACTCGATATTGATCAGGGTCGAGTCCATGTCAAACGCGACTAATCTGAAGTCACCCAGGCGCAGGCCGGGTTGGATGCCACGCAGCGTGAGGCCGGGGGTGTCGGTCATGGGATGGTGGTTCAAGAGGGCGGCGGACTGCACTGAATCGATCAACGATTATCGCCACGCCGCAGACCGCGCGCCGCCCGCGACTCTTAGCGTCTCAGCCCACGTTGACCGGCACCAGCGTCATTGTGTCGTTGCCGAAGATGTCGATCACCTTCACCGCCACCTGGTAGCGGCCCGGCCGTGCATAAACGTGCGGAGCCGACTTCAGTTCCAGCTTCCGGTCTTGCCGGGTGCGAAAGCTCTGCCATTCGTTCTCGAAGATGTAGCCGCCGGTCCACCAGTCTTCCCATTCGACCAGTTCGCCTTGTGACGGCGCCACCAGGCTGCCCTGCAAGGCCATGCTCCTGGGGCGCTTGACGCTTGACGATTTCCTTGCGCGAGCCGTGGTCGAAGTCCACCGCCCAGTAGTCCACCCAATCGGTCCAGGCGGTGGTCAGCCGGTCGCGGCTCACCACGCCGGCTTTGCTCTTGCTCACCTTGTAGAGCTGGCCGTCGTCGCACACCACCTGGCTCTTGCCTTCGCGCAGGTTAGCCACCACCGCGTCCATCGCACCCTGGGTGTAGTAGACCGAGAAGTCGGTCAGTTCGATCTGCAGGCTGTGTTTGTCTTGCCTGTCGTAGCGCGGCGTGGCCTCGATGAAGGCCATGTCGTGGAACACCACCTGGCCACGTTCGACCGCACGTTTGTCGAACACCTCGGGCGGGATCTGCTTGGGAGCGAGTTCGATGCCTTTGCCACGCGCTTCGTCCAGCACGGCTGGGAACAGGCCCATCTCGAATTCGAAGGCCAGCAGATCGACGCGCGAGGCGCCACGCTTGCGGCACTCGACGATCACTTCTTCGACGAACAATCGGCCCACCGGCAGGTTGATCGGGCCGATGACGACGAGGCGGCCGTTCGCCGCGCCGTGGAAGAAGCTGCCCGCCGCATCGGCCAGCGGCTGCGCCTTGTAGGCACGCAGGATC
>JANOKR010000004.1:0-1522 GCA_031419315.1 Betaproteobacteria bacterium | reverse complement strand
TTCATGAATACGATCCCGCCGTACTGGCGCCCGGTGCTGCCGAAGTTTCACGACATGGTCGGCCACCCCGAGCGCGACAAGGAGCGCCTGACGCGCACCTCACCGGCACTGAACGCCGACAAGATCAAGACGCCGCTGTTTGTGGTCCAAGGTGCACGCGACCCGCGTGTCAACAAGGCCGAAAGCGACCAGATGGTCGAGGCGCTGCGCAAGCGTGGTGTCGAGGTGCCGTACATGGTCAAGGACAACGAAGGCCACGGCTTCCGCAACGAAGAGAACCAGTACGAGTTCTACGGCGCGATGGAAACGTTCTTGAGCAAACATCTGCGGCCGCAGACGGATTGACTGCCCGACTGGCGATGCAGCCCGCGCCGCCCGCGCATCATCACGCTGCGCCGCCGCTGACTGCACAGCTCGGTAGATCACTGCGCGCGGGGGTCGGCGCAGCGGTAGTGGTAGTGGTAGGCGTCGGCAAAACCAAGCCGGCGGTAGACCGCTTGCGCCGCGGCATTGGCGCCATCGACCTGCAGATACGCCGAGCGCGCGCCTTGGCTCTTCGCAGCGGCCAGCAGCGCTGCGCACACGCTGTGCGCCAGGCCCGCGCCGCGCGCCTGCGGCGCGGTGAATATGTCGTAGAGGCCGACGAGATCACCTTCGCGGGCAAACTGGCCGCAGGCCACGACGTCGCCGGCGCGGCGCCAGAGCAGCCCGGTGTAGGGCACTGGCGACTGCCACAGCCGCTGAGCGTGCGCGTCGATCTGCTGGGCTGAAGAGCCGCGCAGCGCGCCGACAGCGGCGGCGTAGTCTGCCGGCCCGGCGGCTACCGATTCGATGCCGGCGGGCCTGTCGAACGCGCCGCACAAAGCGTCGATCGCATCGAGTGTCGGCAGCGCCATCACATGCGTCTCGTCGATGTGAAACCAGCCGAGTTGGGCCAGGTGTTGCTCCAGCCCGGCGGGCTGCGAAAACGGTGTGATGCGCACGAACATCGGCAGGCCAGCGTCGTGATAGCGGCGCGCGGCTTCACGCAGTTTGTCGTCGATCGACCGCGTGCCGGCAGCTACCGCATTGATGCTGCGCGCGCGCCGCGCCTTGCCCGGTGACAGGCGCAGCAGCCAGCCGTCGAGCCAGAACTGCTGCGGCGGCGCGCTGGCGTTCAGACTGGCGTCTTCGATGCGCCGCAGCAGGGCGTCGTCAGCCCCAGCGGGCGCGGCCTGGCTCATCAGGCAACTCCGCGCTGCGCGCTGCGGTATTCGCCCTTGGGGCGGCCCGGCGGGCTCATCAGGCAACCTCCCGGTATTGGAGCTGCAACGAGTCGATGCGATGCAGGGTTGTCCACGGGGCTTGGTTGTGGACAACGCGCCGGCCTTTCATCAGGCCACAGGGCGTGTTGTCCACGACTGCGAAGCACCCGGTGGTCAACCCGTGTCTGGCGCCTGTTGCTTGGATTTGTGCGGCATTGACTCCGCGCAGGAGGACGACCGATGGTGTGAATCGACTTCCGTGCCCCCGTGGTGACTGC
>JANOKR010000003.1:0-13483 GCA_031419315.1 Betaproteobacteria bacterium | reverse complement strand
TCGAGCTGAAAGACAAGCTCCAGAACATGGGCGCGCAGATGGTCAAGGAAGTCGCTTCCAAGACCAGCGACAACGCCGGCGACGGCACGACCACGGCCACCGTTCTGGCGCAGTCGATCGTTCGCGAAGGCATGAAGTATGTCGCCGCGGGCATGAACCCGATGGACCTGAAGCGTGGCATCGACAAGGCCGTGATCGCGCTGGTTGAAGAGCTGAAGAAGGCTTCCAAGGCGACCACCACGAGCAAGGAAATCAGCCAGGTCGGCGCGATCTCCGCGAATGCCGACGAGTCGATCGGCGAGATCATCGCCAAGGCGATGGACAAGGTCGGCAAAGAAGGTGTCATCACCGTCGAAGACGGCAAGTCGCTCGACAACGAACTCGACATCGTCGAAGGCATGCAGTTCGACCGCGGCTACCTGAGCCCGTACTTCATCAACAACCCCGAGAAGCAGAGCGCGATCCTCGAAGGTGCGTATGTGCTGCTTTACGACAAGAAGATCAGCAACATCCGCGACCTGCTGCCGACGCTGGAGCAAGTCGCCAAGAGCGGCCGTCCGCTGCTGATCATTGCCGAAGAAGTTGAAGGCGAAGCGCTGGCGACCCTGGTCGTCAACACCATCCGCGGCATCCTGAAAGTCGTCGCCGTCAAGGCGCCGGGCTTCGGCGACCGTCGCAAAGCAATGCTCGAAGACATCGCCATTCTGACCGGCGGCAAGGTCATCGCCGAAGAAGTCGGCCTGACGCTCGAGAAGGTCACGCTGGCTGACCTCGGCCAGGCCAAGCGCGTTGAAGTCGGCAAGGAAAACACGACCCTCATCGACGGCTCGGGCAAGGGCGACGACATCCAGGCGCGTGTCAAGCAGATCCGCGTGCAGATCGAAGAAGCGACCAGCGACTACGACCGTGAAAAGCTGCAAGAGCGCGTGGCCAAGCTGGCCGGCGGTGTTGCGGTGATCAAGGTCGGTGCCGCCACCGAAGTCGAGATGAAAGAAAAGAAGGCGCGTGTTGAAGACGCCCTGCACGCCACGCGCGCAGCGGTCGAAGAAGGCATCGTCGCCGGTGGTGGTGTCGCGCTGCTGCGTGCCCGCCAGGCCGCAGGCACGATCAAGGGCGACAACCACGACCAGGAAGCCGGCATCAAGATCGTGCTGCGCGCGGCCGAAGAGCCGATGCGCATCATCGTCGCCAACGCCGGCGACGAGCCGAGCGTGGTCGTCAACGCGGTGCTCGCCGGCACCGGCAACTTCGGCTACAACGCCCAGACCGGTGGTTATGGCGACATGATCGAAATGGGCATTCTGGACCCGACCAAGGTCACCCGCACGGCGCTGCAAAACGCCGCTTCGGTGGCTTCGCTGATGCTCACGACCGAAGCCATGGTCGCCGAAGCACCGAAGGACGAATCTGGCGCCGGTGGTGGCATGGGCGGCGGCATGGGTGGCATGGGCGGCATGGGCGGCATGGACATGTAGAAAGTCAAAAGCCTGCGTTTCACGACGCGGGCCTTTGACCTGCACCGAAAGCCCGCGCTTCACGGCGCGGCCTTTGGCGCCCACCGAAAGCCCGCGTTGCAAAACGCGGGCTTTTTTCTTGGATCGACGGCTTTTTTTCGGCCCGATAATCCCGCGCGGAGACCCCATGCGCGCCAAGCCCACCCTGCAGAATTTCATCGACGACGAGTTGATGCGCGCACCGCTGATTGCCGAGCAGGCGATCGAGGGCACGCTCGAAGCCCTCAGCCGCATCGCCAGCACGATGAGCCCGGGCGAACGCGCGATCGCTGGCGACCTGAGTGCCGCGCTGCGCAAACATCGCACCCGCCTGAGCGCGGCCTACAGCGAATCGCTGCGCGCCGAAGTCTCGGCCGAGCTCCAGCGCCGCGGCCAGGTGGCCGAGGCCACGCCGAATGCGATGGCCCGTTTTGACACCGAGTTGCGCCTCGTCGACGAAGAGGCCGTCGCCTCCGATGTCGAAGTCGCACGCAGCGTCGAAGCGATCAAGAGCACGGCCGAATTCGAGCTGCGCGAACTCGCCACTTTCACTGCGGCGCTGGCCGGCGACATGGATGTCGCAATCGATCACAACCCGGTGCGCGCCGACGCCCATGCCCGTGCGCTGTGGGTCGCCGCACAGGTTCTGCCGCTGTCGGGCGCGTCCAAGATCATGTTCATGCGCCACGCCTCGCTGCCGCTGGCGCAGGTGCTGCGCAAGGCCTACGCCGCAGCATGTCGGCGGCTCGAAGACGGCGGCGTCGAACCGGGTGCCTACCGCACCGTGATCCTGGCTGCTGGCGCACGCGGCGGACGCACGCTGTCCGACCAGGCGTTGCGCGACATCGCCGAGCAGCTGGCCCATACCAGCACCGCCGTCAGCGACCACCAGCGACTTGAGATCCTCGGCCGCCTGTTTGACTTTGTGCTCGCTGACCGCCTGGTCACGCGGCCGGTAAAAGCTGCGATCTCGCGCTTGCAGACCTCGGCGCTGCGCATGGCGCTGCGCGACCCGAAGCTGCTCGACCGCCCGGATCACCCGCTGTGGCTGCTGGTCGACGCGATCGCGGCGCAGGCTGAAGCGCTGCCCGACCCGCCGCACCCCGAGCGCATGCGTGCGATCGAACATATCGAAAGCCTGATCGAACATATCGGCCAGCAGGCCGAGCCCGATGCCGAACTGTTCCGCTCGGCGCTCGACCGGCTCGCGGCGTTTGATCGGCACCGCGTTGCGCGCCTGCTGCAAGCGCATGCCGGGCAGATCGAAAAACTGATGCGGCTCGATCACCGGCTGGCGCGCAACGACAGCGGCGCCGAGACCAGCACCGGCGCGCTCGACGTCGCGCAGCTCGACACCGTGCCCGCCGAGCTGCTCGATTCGCTGCCCGAGCCGGCGACTGCCGCCGTCTGGCTCGACGAACGCCGCCCGGGCGACACGCTGCGTCTGTTCCTGCAAGGCCAATGGCTGCACACGCTGATGCTCTGGCGCGGCGAGATGGGCGAGGTCTGGCTCTTTGCCGACGGCCGCTCCGATAGGGTCTGGGCGATCCAGCGCGCGGCCCTGAACCGGCTCCATGCCGAAGGCCTGGCGCAGCCGCTGGTGGCGCGCTCGCTGGTTCACGAAGCGATCGCGGTCATCGCGCCGCGCATCGCCGGCAAGCGCCGTTGAGGCGTCGCTAAGACGCGGCTGCGGCGCGGCGTCGGCTCGGCTGCAGCGCCGGTGCCGGCCACGGCCACGGCGCCGCCGATAATCGGCCGATGCCCCTGCGCCGCCTGCATGCCGCCCTGATCTTCAGCCTCGGCATCGCGGCGCTGATCGGCGCTGTGCCGGTGCCGGTGCTGGCGCAAAGCACCGAGCCCAAGGCCGCAGCGCCGCGCCCGCGCATCGGCCTGGTGCTGTCGGGCGGTGGCGCCCGCGGCCTGGCGCATGTCGGCGTGCTCAAGGTGCTCGAGCGCGAACGGGTGCCGGTGGACATCATCGTCGGCACCTCGATGGGCGCGGTCATCGGCGGCCTGTATGCCACCGGCATGCGCGCCGAGGAGATCGAACGCGAGCTGCTCGCGGTGCGCTGGGACGATGTTTTTGCGCAGCGTGTCAGCCGACGCGAACTGACGCAGCGGCGCAAGGAACAGGACTTCGAGATCTCGGCGGTGATCGAACTCGGCCTGCGCGATGGTGAACTGCGCCTGCCGCAGGCCGCCGTGTCCAGCCGCGGGCTGGAGTCGCTGCTGCGCCGCTACACGCTGCCGGTGCGCAACATCGAGCGCTTCGACAAATTGCCGATTCCATTTCGCGCCGTTGCCACCGATATGGAAACCGGCGCCGCGGTCGAGCTCGACGGCGGTGACCTCGCCACCGCGTTGCGATCGAGCATGAGCGTGCCCGGTGTTTTTGCGCCGATCGACAGCGGCGGGCGCATCCTCGGCGACGGTGGCCTGGTGAACAACCTGCCGGTCGACATCGCACGCCGGATGGGCGCCGATATCGTCATCGCGGTGAATGTCGGCACGCCGATCGGCGGGCGCGAAAGCCTCGGCTCGGTGGTCGGGCTGACGGCGCAGATGATCAACATCCTGACCGAGCAGAACGTGCAGCGCAGCATCGCGCTGCTCAAGCCCGGTATCGACCTGCTGATCAAACCCGAGCTCGAAAACATGGGCTCGGGCGACTTCGACAAAACCGCCGACTTCTTTCAACGCGGCAGCGCCGCCGCTGCGCTGAGCCTGCCGCGACTGAGCGCACTCGCGCTCGACGCCGCCCGATTTGCCGCATGGGGCGACGCACATCGGGCGCCGCTGCGCGAGCCGGTGAAATTGGGCTTCGTGGCGTTCGAAGGCACCACGCGCACCAACCCGCAGCGCCTGGCGGCGCAGCTCGAATCGCAACCCGGCCAAACCTTCGATGCTGCCAAGGCCGAACGTGATGCACGCCGCCTGGCAGCCAGCGGTGACTATCTGCGCAGCGACTATCGCGTCGTGCGCACCCCCGCCGGCGAAGGCCTGCTGTTCGACCTGGACGACAAACCCTGGGGGCCGAACTACCTGCGCATCGGGCTGGACCTGTCGACCGACTTTGCCGGCCGCAGCGCCTTCAACCTCAAGCTCGCACATGACCGGCATTGGCTGACACCGAACGGCACCGAATGGCGCAACCGGCTCAACCTGGGCGAGTCGCCGATGCTGTCGACCGAGCTCTACCACCCGCTGAACTGGTCGAACAAACTCTCCGAAGACTGGTTCGTTTCGGGCTGGGCCGCGGCGGAAAGCCGGCGGGTGTCGATGTACACCTTGACAGGCGACGAGGCCGCCGTCTTCAACCGCAGCGTCGGCCGTGGTGGCGTCGATATCGGCCAGCCTTGGGGCGAATTTGGCGAGTTTCGATTCGGGCTCATCCACAGCACGCAGCGCACCAGCCCGCACTTGGTGGACCCGCTGAAGTTCCCTTCTGCGCAGACCGATGTCTGGCACGAAACCGGCTTGCGTGCGCGCAGCGTCGTTGACCAGCTCGACTACGCGCTGTTCCCACAAAGCGGCTACCGCGTCGAAGCCGAGGCGATTGCCGGCATCCGCCGCGGCACCGTCGACGAACGGTTTCACCGCGTCCAGGGCAGCGCGACCTGGGTCCGTTCTTTTGGCCGCCACACGCTGAACCTGCACACGATGGGATCGCTGTCCGACGAAGGCGGCTCAGCCTTGATCGGCCGCTTCGCACTCGGCGGCTTTCACAACCTGTCGGGTTACGAATCCGGCCAGCTCAGCGGCAACCACCTGATCTTTGGCCGGCTGACCTGGTACATGCGGCTGAACCGCGCAGTCGTGCTGACCCGCGGTTTTTTCGTCGGCGCCACAGTCGAAGCCGGCAATACCTGGCTACAGCGAGGCCAGGTCTCGCTGTCCGACCTGCGCTCGGGCATGAGCCTTTTTCTCGGCGCCGATACCGGCATCGGGCCGATGTACCTGGGGCTGACAGCGGCGCACCGCGGCAGCGCCGGCATCGTCTTTTTTATCGGCCGGCCGTAGCCGGCGTGGGCATCTGGCGGCCGGCCTCAGGCGGCGAGCGCGCGCTGGATCTCGGCCACGATCAGCGCCGGCTGCTCGTGAACGATCCAGTGGCTGGCACCGGGAATACGGCGCAGCGCCAGGTCGGGCACCCAGCGTTCGATGCCATCGAGCAAGCCCGGGCGCAGCGCGATATCGGCCTCGCCCCAGATCACCGTCGTCGGCACCCGCGCGGTGACCATCACATCGGGCAATTGCAAGGTGTGGATCGCATCGTGGGCAGGCTTGAGCAAATGTGGCTCTGCCACTTTGCTCAATCCCCTCGGGGGGCGGCCGGCCTCGGCCGGCCTTGGGGCACCGCTTGGCGGGCGCAGCGGCGACGCGCGGTAGAAGTTCAGCGCGCCGGTCAGGCCAGCCGACCAGACCTGGCGGTACTGGTCCTTCACTTCAGGCGTTAGCCACGCAGCGCCATGCGGGTTGTGCAAAAACGGCCAGATGCGCGCGAAGTCGTTGGCGGCGAGCAGACCTTCGGCATCCGGCCGGCACAAAAACGTCATGTAGGCGCTGGCCGCTTGCTGCTCGGCGTTGTCGCGCAGCTCGCGCAAAAACGTCGCCGGGTGCGGCGAGTTGATGATCAGCAGCCGCTTCATGATTTGCGGGTATTGGGCGGCCAGGTTCCAGGCCACCGCGCCGCCCCAGTCGTGGGCGACAAGCAGGTCCAGCGGGCCGCCGGTCTGCTCGACCAGGGCCACGATATCGGCCACCAGGTGTTTGGCGCGGTAGGCGGCGACGTCGGTGGGTGCCGACGAGCGCTCGTATCCACGCAGGTTGGGGGCCACCGAGCGCAGCGCAGGCGCCAGTGCGAGCATGACCTCGTCCCACACAAACGCGGCTTCTGGGAAGCCGTGCAGGAACATCAAGCGCGGCGCATGCGTGACTCCGGCGGGCCCGGCGCGGCGGCAGCTGAGTGTGATGCCATGCGGCAAGACCGCATCGAACAGTTCGACCGTCACTATCGGCTCCAGTCGTGCAAAGTCTGCGCCGCATCGCCGATGCCGATGCGCTTCAGCGCAGAAAACAGCGTAACGCCGATATCGGCTTTCTCACCGGCCCATTCACCCAGCGCCGTCTGCGCGGCGGTCAGCGCTTGTTGCGCATCGCTGCGGTTGAGCTTGTCGGCCTTGGTCAGCAGCACCAGCAGCTTGACCTCGCCGCTGTCGATGCGTGCCGCGATGAAGTCGAGCAGGCGCCGGTCGAGATCGGTAAAACCCAGCCGCGAATCGATCATCAGCACGACCCCGCGCAGCGGCTTGCGCTGCACCAGGTAGTCGGCCATGACCTGCTGCCAGCGCCGCTTGGCGTCTCGCTCGACGGCCGCGTAGCCATAACCCGGCAGGTCGGCAAAGACGGTGTCGGCGGCGTCCTTGGGGCCGACTTCGAACAGGTTGATGTGCTGCGTGCGCCCCGGTGTGCGCGATGCGAAGGCGAGCCGCTTGTGCTGCGCAAGCGTATTGATCGCGGTCGATTTGCCGGCGTTGGAGCGGCCGACAAAAGCGATCTCGGCCAGGCCATGCTGCGGCAGTTGGTCGAGCTGGGACGCCGTCGTGAGGAAGCGTGCGGTATGGGCCCAGGCCAGGGCCACAAGCGGCTTCGGGGGGGCCGTGGCAGCGGCGGCTTGGGGCAGGTTCATGGCGCATTGTAAAATCGTTGGGTTTACGCCCACGCTTTGACGCCACCCATCGACATGAAGCCGAAATCCGCTGTCCGCCTTGCCCTCTGCCGTGCCCGCCCGCTGGCCGTGGTGATCACCACGCTGATCGCCGCGTCGATCGCCGGCCCCGCGCTGGCGGCCGAGCCGGCCAAGGCGGCTTTCAAGCCCGATCCGGCCAAGGCCCAGGCGCTCGTGACCGCCGTCTGCGGCGCCTGCCACACCGCCGACGGCAGCCGCGGCAGCCCGGCCAACCCGATCCTGCAAGGGCAGCATCCGGAATACCTGGTCAAGCAGCTGAACGAATTCAAATCCGGCAAGCGCAACAACGCGGTGATGAAGGCTTTTGCGGCGACGCTGGGCGACGACGATATGAAACATGTCGCTGCCTTTTACGCCGGCAAGACCGCCAAACCCGGCGCTGCGAAAAACAAGGATTCGATCCGCCTGGGCGAGCGCATCTGGCGCGGTGGCATCAGCGACAAGGCCGTCGCCGCCTGCGCCGGCTGCCACGGCCCGGCCGGTGCCGGCGTGCCGGCGCAGTACCCGCGCCTGGGTGGCCAGCATGCCGACTATGTCGAAGCGCAGCTGCTCGGCTTTCGCTCCGGTGCGCGTGGCAACAGTCTGCAGATGACGGCTGTGGTGACGAAGATGAACGACCAGGAAATCAAGGCCGTCGCCGACTACATCGCCGGCCTGCGCTAAAGGCTCTCGCTAAAGCCCCGCGCGAGGCGTCCACCCAAAGGCCGGTCGATGACCGGCCTTTTGCTTGGTTGGTTCGTTCGCCGCCGGTGTAATGTCGCGCCCGCGGCGGGCGACCGAGCGGCAATCGCAGGGTCGGCTGCCGGCTGACCAACATCCGGAGAATCTGGGCATGCACTTTCTGAAAGACCGTCGTCACCAGCATCCGACCGCGTCGGAGATCACACCGCGCCATGTCGCCGAACAGCGGCGCACGCTGCTGCGCGGGCTGGCCGCCGGTGCCGCCGGCACGGTGCTCGCCGGCTGGGCTGGCCGCGAAGCCATCGCGATGACCCCCGGCCCGGGCAAGCTCGCCGCCCTGCCCGGCGCGCGCAGCGTGGTCAACGGCGCAGCGACGATGGAAAAGCTCACGTCTTATGCCGACATCACCAGCTACAACAATTTCTACGAGTTCGGCACCGACAAGGCCGACCCCGCGGCCAACGCCCACACGCTGAAAGTCAAACCCTGGACCGTGGCGATCGAAGGCGCGGTGCGCAAGCCCGGCAACTGGGACCTCGACGCGCTGCTCAAGTTGAGCCCGATGGAAGAGCGCATCTACCGGCTGCGCTGCGTCGAAGGCTGGTCGATGGTCATCCCCTGGGTCGGTTATTCGCTGGCCGAGTTGATCAAAAAAGTCGAGCCCACCGGCAATGCCAAGTTTGTGCAGTTCGTGACCTTGGCGGACCGCGCGCAGATGCCCGGGCTGCGTTCGCCGGTGCTCGAATGGCCGTATGTCGAAGGCCTGCGCATCGACGAAGCGATGCACCCGCTGACGCTGCTCGCCTTTGGTCTGTATGGCGAAGTCATGCCCAAGCAAAACGGCGCCCCGCTGCGCGTGGTGGTGCCCTGGAAGTACGGCTTCAAGTCGGGCAAGTCGATCGTCAAGATCCGCTTTCTCGAAAAGCAGCCGAAGACAAGCTGGGAAGTCGCCGCGGCCAGCGAATACGGCTTCTATTCCAACGTCAACCCGGGCGTCGACCATCCGCGCTGGAGCCAGGCCAGCGAGCGCCGCATCGGCGAAGACGGCGTGCTGGCCAAGAAGCGCCCGACGCTGGTGTTCAACGGCTACGAGCCGCAGGTCGGGCAGCTCTATGCCGGCATGGACCTCAAGCGCAACTACTGACCCGGCCCGCCGCACGTCGGCCATGAATCGCTGGCTGCTGCGGCGCGAGACCAAGCCCGCGCTGTTTGTGCTGGCCCTGCTGCCGTTTGCCTGGCTGCTCTGGGGTGCGATCGCCAACACCCTGGGTGCCAACCCCGCCGAGGCCTTGATCCGCAGCACCGGCGACTGGACGCTGCGCTTCCTCTGCCTGACGCTGGCAGTCACGCCATTGCGCACGCTGACCGGCTGGCACGCGCTGGCGCGGCTGCGCCGCATGCTCGGCCTGTTCACGTTTTTCTACGGTCTAACGCACTTCCTGTGTTTTGCCTGGCTCGATATGGGCTTCGACGCCGCGGCGATCGTCAAGGACATCATCAAGCGCCCGTTCATCCTGGTCGGCAGCGCGGCGCTGCTGTCAATGTTGCCGCTGGCGGCGACCTCGTTCAACGCCGCGATCCGCCGGCTGGGGGCACAACGCTGGCAGCGGCTGCACCGCGGGATCTACGCCACCGCACTGCTCGCGTTGCTGCACTTTTTCTGGATGCGTGCCGGCAAAAACGACTTTGCAGAATGGTCGGTCTACGCCGCCATCCTGGCCCTGCTGCTGGGCTGGCGGGTCTGGCGGGCCTGGCGCGGGCTCAGATCCCGGCTGCCGTCAGCGCATGAAGCTCGGTAGCCACAACGACAGCCCCTGAAACTCGAGCACGAGCACGAGCGCGATCACCAGCATCGCCACAAAGAGCCAGACGCCGCGAAAGATCTGCCGCAGCGAGACGCCTTTGAGCAGCGCATTGAGCACAAACAGGTTCATCCCGACCGGCGGCGAGATCAGGCCGATCTGCACCACGAGCACGATCAGCACACCAAACCAGACCGGATCGAACCCGAGGCCGGTGACGATCGGGAAAAAGACCGGGATCGTCAACAGCACCATCGACAGCTCTTCCATGATCGTGCCCAGCAGCACGTAGATGAGCATCATCGCGCCGACCACCATCAGCGGGCTCAGGCCCAGGTGCAGGATCCACTCTTTCAGATCGTTAGGCATCGTCGTGAAATTGACGAAGCTCGAAAACAGCATCGCCGCGATCAGGATCGCAAACAACATCGCCGTCGTGCGCGCGCTTTCGACGAGCACGTCGATCAGGATCTTCAGCGTCAGCGCGCCGCGCGCCAGCGCAAAGAAAAACGCCCCCGATGCGCCGATGCCCGCGCCTTCGGTGGCCGTGAACACGCCGCCGTAGATGCCGCCGAGCACGACGACCACGAGCAGCGCGACGCCCCAGATGTCACGCAGCGCGGCCAGCCGCTGGGCCCAGCTCGAGCGTTCGCCGGCCGGGCCGGCAGCGGGGTCGCGCCAGGTGATCCACGCCACGCCGACCATCAGCAGCGCCGCACACAGCAGGCCCGGCAAGACACCGGCGGCAAAAAGTTTGCCGATGCTGGTTTCGGTGACGATGCCGTAGATGACCATGATCGTCGACGGCGGGATCATGATCCCCAGCGTGCCGCCGGCAGCGATGACGCCGGTGCTCAGGTAGTCGCTGTAGCCGAGCTTTTTCATCGGCGGATAAGCGACCTTGCTCATCGTCGCCGCGGTCGCGATCGACGAGCCGCAAATGGCGCCGAAGCCGGCACAGGCGATCACCGTCGCATGCGCCAGCCCGCCACGCAGATGGCCGATAAAGGCGTAGGCCGCGCGGAAGAGCTCGTGCGCGAGGCCGGCGCGGGCGACAAAATTGCCCATCAGGATGAACAGCGGCACGACGCTGAGCGTGTACGCAAAACCGGTGTCGTAAACGACTTGCGCGGCGTTGGCCATCGTCGGCGGCCAGCCGCGCAGGAGCCCTAAGCCGACAAACCCGACAAGGCCCATCGCAAAGGCCAGCGGCACGCGCAGCAGGGCCAGCGCAAAAACCGCGGCAAAGCCGATGAGGGCGTCGTTCATGGGCGGGTCAGACGGCGTTCATGCGTAGGCCGCACAGCTCAGATCCCGGGCCCGGCAAGGTCGTCAACACCCGGATGGTGGTGCGCCACAGGCTGCCAAACCAGCAGCAGATGCACTGCCGCGGTGAGGCCACACAGCAGGCTCATCAGATAGACAAAAGGCCCGAGCGGCAACCGCAACTGCGCGGTGACATCGCCGTACTCGGCCATCTGGCCGGCTTTGACCCAGACCAGCCCCGCGATGCCGCCCAGCGCTGCGGCGCAAAGCAGGTTCACCGCCGCCTGCTGCACGCGCCGCAGCGGTTTTGCGATCAATGCATCGAGCGAGTCAAAGACCACATGCTCACCTTGCAGGCTGACCAGCGGCAGGCCGGCAAAGATGACCAGCACCATCAGCAACTCGGTCAGCTCCAGCGAGCCCGGCACCGAGGTGTCGATGAGCTTGCGCCCGCTGACGTCGAACAGCGTCAGCAACATGATCGCAAACAGCGCCGCCGCGGCGAGCACCGAGCACAGCCGGTCGAGGACTTCTTTCAAGCGGGCTTCAAGAGGGCTTCAAGCGGCTGTGTGCACTGGGTGTCGCGTTCGCTGAGATTCGAGATCAAGCGGCCGCGTCCGGCTTACTGCAACTTGCCGATCTCGGCGCGGAACTCGGCGAGGACCTTCTTCGGGTCTTTCAGACCCTTGGCTTCGGCGGCCTTGACCCAGGCATCGACCACCGGGGTGGTCTTCTCGGTGACGGTCTTGACGAAGGCCGCATCGGCCTTGACAAACTGCACCCCCGCGGCCTGCATGAAGGCCATGCCGCGCCGGTCGACCTTGTCCCAGCCCTTGCCCATCATGCGGGCCGCAAATTCGCCGCTCATCTCGTCGATCGCCTTTTTCACGTCCGCAGGCAGGCTGTCGTACTTGGCCTGGTTCATGATGAAAACGAAGCTCGTGTTGTAGAGGCCGCCGGGGAAGGGGGTGGCGTGTTTGATGATCTTGTCGAGCTTGAAGCCCTCAACCGACTCGGCCGGGAACAGCGTGCCGTCCATCACGCCAGTGGACAGCAGCTCGTAACTTTCGCTGGCCGGTTTGAGCGTGACGTTCATGCCCAGCGCCTTGGTCATGTCGTTGATCATGCCGCCGCCGATGCGCCACTTCATGCCTGTCAAATCATCGGCTTTGGTGATCGGGCGCTTGGTATTGAAGACCATGCCCGGGCCATGCGTGAAGACCGCGATGACCTTCACTCCTTTGTGCTCCTCGGCAATCGCCGGGTGTTTTTGGTACATGCGCTGGAAGGCCACCGAGGTCGCCTCCGACGACTGCCCGAGGAAGGGCACTTCGGCCATCTGCGTCGTGACAAACCGGCCCGGTGTGTAGCCGTGCACCGTGAACGACAGGTCGGCGAGGCCATTGCGCACCGCCTCGAAGGTACCCGGCGGCGCCGACACCGCACGCGGCAACTGGTTGCATTTGATCTTGCCGGCGGTCTTGCCCTCGAGCATCGTGCACCACTCTTTTTGGGTTTCGGTCAGCGTGTGCGCGGGCGGCACCCACGACGACATCGTGAGCACGGTCTGCGCCGAAGCGCCTGTGGCCAGAAGGCCCAGAAGGGCCGGCACGACACATCGTGCTGCCGCGGCAAATGGGTGGTGGGTCATGCGCAGAACTCCTGGAATGGCTTGCAAAGGGCGCCGGCTTGGGCGGCAACGCCGCCGGCCCGGATCAACCTGAAATTGTCCCGGCGCAGCCGAGCCGCGGCCCTGCTGGTTTACCTTGATCGGGCGTGGCCGCCGGATGCCAACTCCGCACACCCGCGAAGCGATGGAAGCCGGCCTCCTGCCCCACAAACGGGGGGCGTCAAAACCCATCCCGAGGTCTAGCATTGATCGCAGTGGACTTTGAAGAAAGCGCGCGATGCCGATGCTCCAACCCGACCCCACGCTGGCCTATACGCAGGCCCACACGCCGGCCACTTTCGACGGCGCCACCGCAATGTTCGACGGCCCCGCGCGCGATGCGCTGCGGCTGGCCGCTGCAACACTCGACATCGCCGAACAACGCGGCCGCCCGCTCGAGATGAGCTCGGCGCACGCGCTGCTGGCGCGCTGCTACCGTTTGCTCGATGCCCCGGCGGCTGCCGAAGACAGCCTGCGCCACGCACTGCGCTGGGCGCGTGGCAGCGGCTCGGTCGACTTGCAGGTTGACGTGCTGTGCGATCTCGCCGATGCCGCCTGCGCGGTCGCCGTTCAACTCGGCGACGACGATCTCGCGGCCCGACACAGCGCCCGCGAACGCGCCCGCGATGTCGCGTTTGAAGTCTCGACCCTCGCCCGATCGGTTGCCGATACCCACTGGGAAGCCAAGGCCCTGCTGCGCGCCAGCGACGTGCTCAACCGCTGCGGCGACCACGATGACGCGGCCTGGCTGCAAGGGCGCGCGCTGGTGCTGATGGCGGGGATGGGGGTCGCGGACGGGTCGGCTTGAGGCTTGGGTCCGCAT
>JANOKR010000002.1:0-8946 GCA_031419315.1 Betaproteobacteria bacterium | reverse complement strand
GGAGCTGGCCAAGAGCGGCAAACGAGCCATTCTCTGGGCCTACAACCAGCTCTTTTTCAGCTGGCCGGTGATTGCCGGTGGTGGTGGCTACATCTTCGGCCGCGACGCGCAGGGCGCGCTCGATGCCAGCCAGACCGGGCTGAACAGCCCCGGCGCGCTGGTCGGCATGCAGCAGATCGAGCGCCTGGTCAAGGACGGCCACATGCCGCAGGGCGCGCGTTACTCCGATATGGAATCGCAATTTGCTGCCGGCAAGGTGGCGATGATGATCAACGGCCCCTGGGCCTGGGACAACGTCAAGAAGGCCAAGATCGACTTCGGCGTCGGCGCGATCCCCAGCGTCGCCGGCAAACCGGCGCGGCCTTTTGTCGGCGTGCTCGGCTGCATGATCACAACGCCGTCGAAAAACAAGGATATCGCGCGCGAGTTCATCGAAAACCATCTGCTCACCGTGGCCAGCCTGAAGACCATCTCGGCCGATGTGCCGCTGGGCACACCGGCCAACAAGGCCTACTACGCCGAACTCAGCGCCGACCCGAATATCCGCGCCACGATGGCCAACGCGCTGGCCGGCGAGCCGATCCCCAACATCCCCGAGATGGGCCGTGTTTTCCCGGCGATGGATGCCGCGATCGAGGCGATCACGCAGGGCCGCCAGCCAGCAAAAGAAGCGCTTGACGGCGCTGCGGCGCGGGTGCTGAGCAAATGAGCAACGCAGCGACCACGGCAGCGAATGTCGCCACGCTCGGCGCGATACGCGGCGCGGCGGGCCGCGACAAGGCCGGATCCAGCCGCGCCACCGCGCTGGGCCTGGCGGTGATCCTGATTGCCGGCGCGGCGATCCTGTGGATGGTCTTTGGCCTCTTCACTGCCGGCCAGCCGCTGGTCGGCATCGGGGTCATGGTCTTCGGCTTCACCACGCTGGGCATCTACGCCAGCGCCAAGACCCTCGCCTGGCGCTACCTCTACCCAGGCGTCGCAGGCATGGTGCTGTTTGTCGCCTTCCCGCTGGTCTACACGGTGCAGATCGGCTTCACCAACTATTCGTCGGCGAACCTGCTGGAGTTCGAGCGCGCCCGCGACTATCTGCTTGCGCAGAGCGTGCCCGACGAGGCCCATGCCTACGACGTGACGGTGCATGCCGATGGCGCGGCGTACCGCCTGAGCTTGACCGCACGCGACAGCGGCGCACGCTTCGTGACCCCAGCCTTGAAGCTCGGTGCGCCGAACAGCGCACCGGTGACCTTGCAGCCGGCCGCTGCCGACCTACCGGCGCCGCTGGGCTTGCGCGAGGTCATCAACCAGCGCGACGGCCTGCGCGCGTTGCAGATCCAGGCCCCTGACGGCAGGTTGCTGTCCTACGCCGGCTTGCGCGAATTTGCGCCGATCGCACCGCTGTGGCAGTCCAACCCCGACGGCTCGTTGACCCAAATCGCCACCGGTACTGTCTACAAGCCCAACCCGCGCAGCGGCTATTTCGAAACCGCCAGCGGCGAGCGTGTATCGCCGGGATTCAAGGTCGGGATCGGATTCGCCAACTACAGCCGGATGCTGTTCGATGCCAACTTCCGCAGCCCCTTTGTCTCGATCTTCATCTGGACCGTGGTCTTTGCTGCGCTCACGGTGGTGTTTGCCGGCGGCCTGGGGATGGCGCTGGCGGTGCTGCTGAACTGGGAAGCCCTGCCCAAGCGCACGCTGTACCGCACGCTGCTGTTCCTGCCGTATGCGGTGCCGGGTTTCATTTCGATCCTCGTCTTCAAAGGCCTGTTCAATCAGAACTTCGGCGAGATCAACGGCATTCTGCATGCGCTGTTCGGCGTGCGCCCGGCCTGGTTTGCCGACCCGCTGCTGGCCAAGGTGATGCTGTTGATCGTCAATACCTGGCTCGGTTTCCCGTATTTCATGATCCTCTGCGCCGGCCTGATCAAGGCGATTCCCGCCGACCTGTACGAAGCTTCGGCGCTGGCCGGCGCCGGGCCGCTGGACAACTTCTTCAAAATCACCGTGCCGCTGATCCTGAAGCCGCTGACACCACTGCTGATCAGCGCCTTTGCTTTCAACTTCAACAACTTCGTGCTCATCGCGCTGCTCACCGACGGCCGGCCCGACTTCCTGAATACCAAGCTGCCGGCCGGCACGACCGACATCCTGGTCAGCTACACCTACCGCATCGCGTTCACCGACGCGGGGCAGAACTTCGGCCTCGCCGCGGCGATCTCGACGATCATCTTTGCGCTCGTGGCGGTGATGGCCTTGGCCCAACTCAAGGCGACCCAGAACGGCGCCCCCAAGGCCGACGGCATACGTCGTCCGCCCCCCCAAGGGGGATCAAGGAAAGTGGCAAAGCCACATTTCCTTGAGAGCGGCGGAGGCAAGACCTGATGGCCCTGGTCACCGGCAAAAACCAGCGCTGGCGCCTGCTCGCGGCAAAGCTTTTTTTGTGGACGCTGATCGCGATCACGCTATTCCCGCTGCTGGCGATCATCTCGATTTCGCTGCGGCCGGGCAACTTTGCCACCGGCTCGTTGATCCCCAGCGAGATCAGCTTCGACCATTGGAAGCTCGCACTCGGCATCAGCCTGACTGCCGCCGATGGCACCGTCACACCGCCGCCGTTTCCGGTGCTGCTGTGGTTGTGGAACTCGATCAAGATCGCCGCCATCTCGGCCTTCTTGATCGTGACCATCTCGACCACCGCGGCCTACGCTTTTGCGCGCCTGAAGTTCGGCCACAAACAGCTCATCCTGAATTCGATGCTGGTCTTGCAGGTGTTTCCGGTGGCGGTGGCGCTGGTCGCGATCTACGCCATCTTCGACGGCTTGGGGCAGCACATCCCCTGGCTCGGTGTCGAGACCCACGCCGGCCTCATCGTGGCCTACCTCGGCGGCGTGGCCACGCATATCTGGACCATCAAGGGTTACTTCGACACCATCCCCACCGAGATCGAAGAAAACGCCAAGGTTGACGGCGCCAGCCACTGGCAGGCGTTTCGCCTGGTGCTGTTGCCGATGGCAGTGCCGATCCTGGTGGTGGTCTTCGTGCTGGCGTTTATCGGCGTCATCATCGAGTACCCGGTGGCGTCGATCCTGCTGCGCGAAGAACCCAACCTGACACTGGCCGTGGGCTCGAAATTTTTCCTCTACGAACAGAAATACCTGTGGGGCGACTTCGCTGCCGCCGCGGTGCTTTCGGGCCTGCCGATCACGCTGGTCTTTCTGGCCGCGCAGCGCTGGATCGTCTCCGGTTTGACCGCCGGCGGCGTCAAGGGTTGAAGCGCCGCGCCACCGGCGGCGCCGGCCAAATGACGATGAACTACGCCAACCGTTTCGACCGCGACCTGGCCGGTGTGTTTGCCGCCCGCGAGGCCGACTGGCGCTGCGGCGCCGTGGTCTACCAGGTGCTCGTCGATCGCTTTGCGCCAAGTGCGAACCTCGCCGCCAAACAGGCGCTCTATCCGGCACCGAAGACGCTGCGCGACTGGAGCGAAACGCCGGTCAAGGGGCAGTACCTCGCAGCGCAAAAACTCTGGAGCCACGAGATCGATTTCTGGGGCGGCGACCTCGCCAGCACCACCGCGCATCTGGGCCATGTGCAGCAACTCGGCGCCGATGTGCTCTACCTCAACCCGGTCTGCCTGGCCACCACCAACCACAAATACGACGCGCTCGACTATCTGCAGGTCTCGCCAGAATACGGCAGCCGCGCCGACCTCAAAGCGCTGTGCGACGACGTCCATGATCGCGGCATGAAGCTGGTGCTCGACGGCGTCTTCAACCACATGGGGCGCAACGCGCCGATCTTCCGCGAGGCCGAGGCCGACCCGGGCAGTCGGTATCGGGATTGGTTCGTCTTCGGCGACGAGTATCCCGGCGGCGCGCGCGCCTGGTGGCGAGCCGAGAACCTGCCCGAGCTGAATCTGGAAAACCCCGCCGTGCGCGAGCATCTCTACGCCGGACGCGACTCTGTCGTGCGCAGTTATCTGCGCGACGGCATCGACGGCTGGCGGCTCGATGTCGCCTTCGATATCGGCTTCAATTTCCTCGAAGAACTCACGCTTGCGGCGCACGCTGAAAAACCCGGCTCGCTGGTCATCGGCGAAATAGCCAACTACCCAAAAGAGTGGTTCCCCTCGGTCGATGCAGTGATGCATTTCACGCTGCGCCACCTGATCCTGCGCCTGGTCAACGGCAAGCTCGAACTGGCGGCTTTCAGCGCGATGCTGACCCGTTTGATCGACGAGACCGGCATCCACAATATGCTGCGCAGTTGGATCTATCTCGACAACCACGACACCGCGCGGCTGGCAACCACAGTGCCTGACCCGGCTGCGCGCCGCCTTGCGCAGGTCTTGCAGTTCACGCTGCCGGGTTCGCCCAACCTCTACTACGGCAGCGAGCTCGACATGCCCGGCGGTGACGACCCCGAGATGCGCGCACCGATGCGCTGGGACCTCGTCAGCGACAGCAACGCGGCGCTGGTCTGGACACAGCAGCTCATCACATTGCGCCGCCAGCACCGGGCATTGCGCGTCGGCAACTTCCGCCCGATCTCCGCGCAAAAGCTGCTCGCTTTTGAGCGCTACACCGACCAGGCTGCCGACACGGTGCTGGTCTTCGTCAACCCTGGCGAGTCCGAGGTCACCGAGACGGTGATGGTCGCCAACTCCAAGCTGATGGACTCGACTCGTCTGGTCGACGTGATCGGCCAGAGTGAGCCTTTGCAGATGTGGGCATCACTGCTCGAAGTAACTCTGCCGGCAAAGTCGACGCTTGTCGTCAAGCCCGACACCCAGCCGCCGGGCGGCTACAGCAACTACAAGCGGGTGCAGTGAAGGCTTTGCACCGCGCCGGCGTTGTGTTGCTGGTTGCGGCAGCGTCAGGCCCGCTGCTGGCCGCCGAAGACCCAGCCGCCTGCCGGGCGGACCCGTTGAGCGGGCGCACGCTGTACCTGCGCGGCACCTTCAACGCCTGGGCCGCTGCCGACGCCCAGAAATTCACCTGGGCCTGCAACCTCTTCGAGGCCGTCACGCGCCTGAGCGGCGAGCACAAGTTCAAAGTCGGCGACGAAGGCTGGAGCGCCGATGCCGACTTCGGCCGCGGCAGTGTCGTCGGCAGCGCCGACTCAAGCCCGCTGGTCGCGCGTGGCACGGAGTTCACGCGCCGCTTCGAGCCCGGCGTGTATCGCTTCACGCTGACGCCGCCGACATCAACAGGCGATGTGGGTGCCGGCGCCGGCCCGCTGTTGAAGATCGAAACCTGCCCCGCTGCCGCCCCTTTTGGCGACACCGTGTTGTTCCTTCGCGGCACGTTAAACAACTGGGCGGCATTGGACGACTTTGCCTTCCAGTACCGCTGTGACGCCTACTACCTGAACCTCAAGGCCAGCGGCCGGCAGGAGTTCAAGATCGCCGACGCCGGCTGGCGCACCGAGACGACTTTCGGTAGCGGTGACGGCCTCGGTGGCGGCAATTTTGCGCACACCTTCAGCGGCGAGCACACCGCTCGATTGGCGTTTGTTGATCGCCGCGCGCAACTCAACGTCGGGCCCAAAACCTTCGCCGACCCGAACGCGCGGTCGGTGACCGATCCGGTCGCTTTGAGCCTGGCCTTCGACTCACGCGCGCTGGTGCACAAGACAGTTTTTGGCGCCGTCACGCCAGGCCGCGTGATCGAGTTCAGCCTCAGCGCGCTGCCGGGTGTCGAGCAACTCACGCTGGTGGTCGAGAAGCGCCGCTTCGAAGGCAACCAGGAGGTCCTTGAATACACCGAACTGGCGCGAGCGCCGATGCAAAAGTCGGCGCTTGGGCCCGATGGCCGCGAGCGCTGGAGCGCAGACCACCGCTTCATCGATGTCAGCGTCTACGGCTACTGGTTCGAGGCGCAAATCGGCGGCCGCAACTTCGTCTACCAGAACAACGCCGACCCGGTTTTCTGGACCCGCGAAAAAGGCTCCGGCGGCCTCGGCGATGTCGCCGATCTGCCGGCCGCGATGAAGTCGATCCGGCGTTTTCGGCAGACTGTTTTTTCAGCCGATTTCAAGGTTCCCGACTGGGCGCCCGACATCGTTTACTACCAGATCTTCCCGGACCGATTTCGCAACGGCGACAAGACCAACGACCCCAAGCCGGGGATCGACCGTTACCAGAAATACGGCATCGAGTTGCACAGCAACTGGTTGGACCGGCCCTTCAAACCCGGCAGCGGCGACGGCTCGGACGCGGTCTACAACAACGACTTCTTCGGCGGTGACCTGGCCGGCATCATCAACAAGCTCGACTACATCAAGGAGCTGGGCGCGAACACGCTGTACCTGACGCCGATCTTCAAGGCGCCGAGCAACCACAAGTACGACACCGCCGACTTCACCCGGGTCGACCCGGCTTTTGGCAGCAACGCCGACTTTCAACGCTTGACCAAGGAAGCCGCAAAACGTGGCATGCGCGTGATCCCCGATACGAGCCTGAACCACACTGGCGCTGATTCCGTTTATTTCGATCGTTATGGCAATCACGCGCGTGCAAGCCGCGGTGGCCGTGCTGGCAGTGACCAAGGCGCTTTTGAGGACAGCCGGATCCAGCCCAACTCGCCCTACGCCAGTTGGTACCGCTTCGACGCCAGCCAATCCGACCCCGACAAACAGTACAAAGGCTGGGGCGGTCCCGACCTGCCCGAGCTCGACAAGGCTGCACCAGCGTGGCGCAAATTTGCCTATGGCGACCGCAACGCGGTGACGCAAGCCTGGCTCGACCGCGGCGCGGCCGGCTGGCGCATGGACGTCGCGCCCTGGGTGCCGGACGACTTCTGGCGCGAGTGGCGCGCGGCCGTCAAAACGCACAAGCCCGATGCGCTGACGGTGGCCGAAACCTGGTTCGATGCGTCGAAGTATTTTCTCGGCGACATGTTCGACTCGACGATGAACTACATCCTGCGCAACACCGTGCTCGAGTACGCCGCGGGTGGCAAGGCGATCGCGCTCTACCGCAATATCGAACTCATGCGCGAGGCTTATCCGCCGCAGGCTTTTTACGCGCTGATGAACCTGATCTCTTCGCACGACCAGGCACGCGCGCTGCACCACCTGGGCTGGCATGACGACACACGCGACCCGGCGCTGATCGCGCTGGCCAAACAGCGCCTGAAGCTGGCGGTCTTTTTCCAAATGACTTTCCCCGGCGCGCCGACGATCTACTACGGCGACGAAGTCGGTGTGACTGGCGGCGACGACCCTTACAACCGCGCGCCCTACCCCTGGGCCGACCTCGGTGGCAAACCCGACAACGCACTGCTGCGCGAGTTCAAGAAGCTGACCCAGCTGCGCCGCGACCATGCTGTGCTGCGCCGCGGCAGCATCGACGCGCCGGCGTATATCGACGACCAGGTCATCGTGCTCGTGCGCCGGCTGGGGGCAAGCGCTGCGGTGGTCGCGATGAACAACGCCACCACGCCAAAAACCGTGACCGTGCCGCTGCCCGAGGGCATGAACCCGGCGTCGTTGAAAGATGCCTTCAGCGGCGCGACGCTGCGTGTCAGCGCGGGCAGCCTGAAGATCACCGTGCCGGCGCTGTATGGCACGGTGTTGCTCGGGCGCTGAGGGGCGACGGCCCGTTTGGCGCAGCGCCGCATCGGTGACAGTGCGGCGAGCGCTGCCGTCGTGGCGGCACAATCCGACCCAGCCCCGACCTTGATCTTGCGCACCGCCGCAGCAGCATCCCAACGCCGATGACCCCCACCGCCCTCTACCAGTCGACCCTGCATTCGCTGCCGCTCGTCGCCCGTGGCAAGGTGCGCGAAAACTATGCTGTCGGCGCAGACCGCCTGCTGATGGTTGCCAGCGACCGCATCTCGGCCTTCGACGTGATCATGGGCGAGCCGATCCCCGGCAAAGGTGCGCTGCTGACACGCACCGCGCTGTTCTGGTTCAACAAGCTCCAGCACATCGTGCCCAACCACTTGAGCGGTGATGCGCCCGAATCGGTGGTCGCCGCTAACGAAGTGGCGCAGGTGCAGGGCCGTGCGATGCTCGTCAAGCGCCTGCGGCCGCTGCCGATCGAAGCCGTGGTGCGGGGTTATCTCGCTGGCTCTGGCTGGGCTGAATACCAGCGCAGCGGCGCGGTCTGCGGTGTCGCGCTGCCGGCGGGGCTGAAAAACGCCAGCCGCTTGCCGGCGCCGATCTTCACGCCGGCCACCAAGGCCGAGGCCGGCGCGCACGATGAAAATATCAGCTTCGAGCAGGCCGCGGCGTTGATCGGCCAGCCGCTTGCGCAACAGGTGCGCGAGGTCTCGATCCGCCTGTACAGCGAAGCGGCGGCCTACGCGCTGACACGCGGCATCGTCATCGCTGATACGAAGTTCGAGTTTGGCCTCGACGAGAACAACACGCTGACGCTGATGGACGAGGTGCTCACACCCGACTCATCGCGCTTCTGGCCGCTGGCGTCGTACCGCGAGGGTCTCAACCCGCCGAGTTACGACAAGCAGTTCCTGCGCGACTGGCTCGAGCAGGCGCAGGTCGACGGCCGGCCGTGGAACAAACAGGCCCCCGCCCCAGCGCTGCCGGCCGATGTGATTGCGGCCACCGCGCAGCGTTACCAGGCTGCGGCCAAAGCGCTGATGGGTTGATACGGATTGGCATTCAATCGCTGAAAACGCAGCGTCGGCGGCGGTCCCTTGCGTCCCTTGCGTCCCTTGCGTCCCGTGCGGCCCGTTCGATCCTTCCGAACCGTTCGTCAAGTTCGGCACCGCGCGCGGCAGGCGGCCCAGGCATGCGTTCTCCGGCCCACGCTCGCGGAGCACCGGTTGTGGCACACCACGATCACCGCATCAACACCGGCTTGGCACCCACAAGCTGTGGCGACCGCGAATGGGGCCTGCGCCCGCATACCCAGACCGCCTGCCCACATTGATCGTGGTGTTCCTGTATCAAAACCACGGCGTGGCCGCAGGGTGG
>JANOKR010000001.1:0-1827 GCA_031419315.1 Betaproteobacteria bacterium | reverse complement strand
TTGGCGACGATGCGGTCGGGGTAGGGCGAATGGTTCATGCCCAGCGGCACGACTTCGGGCACGCGCTCGGTCCATTCGGGCGGGTTGAGCCAGGTCTCGCGCAGGTCGGTCAGGCGCTTAGCGGCGCGGGCGATGGCCGTGGCATGGGCCTTCACTTCTGGCGTCAGGCTGGCCGGCACCAGCGCCCCGCCTTCGAGGGCTTCAGTGCGCTGGTGCGCGGTGTCGGCAGGCGTGAGGCCGGCGGGGAAGGGATAGGTCTCGAAGCAGGTGGTGGGGGTGTAGCGCGGGCGGTCTTCCAGCGACGTGCCCAGGCGCAGCGACCAGAGTTCGTGGAAGCGGCTGTGCAGCAGGCCGAGGGTCGTGTCGTCGGCGCGCGCGGTCACGACGAGTTGACCATCGACAACGATTGGCGGGCGCACCCACGTGAACAGCCGATGTTTGGCCACGCGAGCAGTCACGACGAATCGCGGCAACGACCGCACCGCATTTCGCAAGTCAGGGGCAGGCCGCGCATGCAACCACCAGCGCTGCTTTTCAAGTTCGTTGCGAACTTCGTCCCTTGCAGGCTTCACATGCAACCGGACATGTGAAAACGGCAAATCGAAAAGCATCGCCTCTTCTTCCGGTAGGTCAACGCCAAAGTCGACGATCCATGCGCCGATTGGGCGCCGCGTGATGTCGAGGCCGTTCAGCCATGGTTGAAGGATCAGTGCATTGCTCTTGCCGTTTGGATTTGGTTGTGTGAGCCAAGTTCGCGCCAACGTCCCCGTCACATCGAACTGTCCCTTTTTCATCCCACCGATGAAGCATGCCGCGCGATTCGCAAGCAGCGCACGCGCCTGCGTCAGGTCTGCGGCATTGCCAGTACTTCGATTTGCTGTGAGGTCAGCGTGAATGCGAGTTGCGTTCACGCCATCCAGGTGGGCGGATTGCGACACGTCGCCAAATCCCACCAGCGACACCCGCACCGCCGCGCCGTCGTTAACCCACGGCTCATCACTCCACGCCTCGAAGATTCGCGTTGTCTTGCAGACACGGTCGAGCACCTCGCGGTTCTTGCCGCCGCGAATCGAATTCGTCGCCACCAACCCCGCCCGCTGCAACACTCGCGCCTCGATCTGCGCCCTCGCCCGCTCGAACCAATAACAAACCAAATCCGCGCCACCCGGCACGCGCCCCTTGTAGGCCGCACGCAGAGCTTCGGTATAGACATCACCCAACTCGCCACGCATCTTCTTGTCGCCTACAAACGGCGGGTTGCCCACCACCGCGTCCGCCACCGGCCAAGCCGCCTCGCGGCCGTCGGCGCCGAGCACCGCATCGCGGCATTCGATGTGGTCCAGCGGCTCCAGCACCGGCTGGGTCTTGAAGCCGTAGCCATGCTGGATGCGCCATTGCAGCTCGCCGATCCACACCGTCACGCGCGCCAGCTCGGCGGCGTATTCGTTGAGTTCGATGCCGAGCACGTTGTGCGGGCCGGTGCCGTCGTGCTGGCGCTCCAGGCCCAGCGCCTCGGCCTCGAAGTTGACCTGGTGCTCGATATCCTTCAGGCACTTCAACGCCAGGTAGAGAAAGTTGCCGCTGCCGCAGGCGGGGTCGAGCACGCGATAGGCCTTGAGCCTTTCGAGGAAGCCGACGAACACGGCCTGCGCGTCGCGGTAGGCCTTGTCGTTGTGGCGCTTGCTCTTCGCCAGGGCTTTCTCGATCCGCAACTTGTGGTCTTGCCACTCGGCCAGCAGCGGGCGCTGCACCACCGGCTCGACCAGGCGCAGGATGGTCCCCGCATCGGTGAATTGGGCGCCGAGCTGGCTGCGCTTGGCCGGGTCC